>NZ_JAMXSJ010000040.1:0-30206 GCF_024124725.1 Halomonas sp. Ps84H-12
CACCGATCAGCACGGTGGGTTTTGGCAATAACGGGCTTGCGAAAGCCAACTTGCACGGGGCGAATGATCAAAAAGTGCTCGCTGGCGGTGATAGGGAAAGTGTCGGCGCCGGCTTCACGGATTCAGGTAGTGGCCACTCGATCACATCACCTACTCTTAAGCCAATCAATGCAGCTCCAATAGGTGCCATAACTGAAATCCCATCCTCAACAACCCCAATTGAATGAGGGTAAACCAATGTACGAACCATCTGACTACCGCGGGTTAAATCAGTAAACCGTACTTGGCTATTCATGCTTACTACATCATTTGGAATATCTTGAGGATCAAGCACTTCTCCGCGAGCTAGCTCTTCCTCCAGCAGCTGCGCCACCATCAAGTCTTTTTCTGTTGCACTGTCAATCAAGCGCTGAAGACGTTCAGCGTCAAGACGATTGATAATTATAGAAGGACGTCGAACCATTTTAATTTCCTTAACACATGAAAAACGTACTCATAGCCAATATAAGAACACCACATTCATATCGTCATGACAGAAAAGCCCTTCCCAAATAAGGGAAGGGCATCTATCGGACAGTCTATACCTTTTTAGCAAAAGGCTAGATTACCCCCTGATCAATCATTGCATCAGCTACTTTTCTAAAACCCGCTATATTAGCCCCTAGCACTAGGTTGTCAGGCTCGTCAAACTCTTCTGCTGTTTCAGCACATTGCCGATATATATCGGCCATAATTTCTTTAAGTTTCTGATCTACTTTCTCTAATGTCCACTGCTCCATACTGCTATTCTGAGCCATCTCTAACTGGCTAGTCGCCACACCGCCAGCGTTTGCTGCCTTACCAGGCCCATAGGCAAGCTTTGCCGCTAAAAAGGCATCCACTGCTCCTTTCGTTGAAGGCATATTAGCCCCTTCGCTCACACAGACGATGCCGTTTGATATTAACGCCTTAGCATCTGCCTCAGTAAGCTCATTTTGTGTTGCACAAGGGAATGCTACCTCGCCTTCAATGCGCCACACCGCATGGCCATCTTGAGGATATTCTTGTACTGATGTGTAATGTGCTTCTGGACGTGCGTTGACATATTCGTGTAACGATTCTCGCCGCTTTTCTTTTATTTCTTTGAGCAAAACTAAATCAATACCTTTTGGGTCATAAACCATACCCTTAGAGTCGCTACACGTAACTGGTTTGGCACCCAGTTCGTAGAGCTTCTCAATCGTATAAATGGCTACGTTCCCTGATCCTGACACTAAGCAATACTTACCACGCAATGTGTCATTTTTAGCCGCCAACATATTTTCAGCAAAATAAACGGCACCATATCCCGTCGCCTCTTTACGGCCTAAGGATCCACCCCAGTTCAATCCTTTACCCGTGAGAACGCCTTCATATCGACCGGTCAAGCGCTTATATTGCCCAAAAAGATAGCCAATCTCGCGGGTGCCCACGCCAATATCACCAGCGGGGACATCCGTATGCGGCCCAATATGGCGATAAAGCTCCGACATAAATGATTGGCAAAAACGCATAATTTCATTATCTGACTTACCCTTGGGATCAAAATCGGATCCGCCTTTCCCACCTCCAATGGGTAGACCTGTCAGCGCATTTTTAAAAATTTGTTCGAATCCTAAGAACTTAATGGTGCCAGACGTCACACTAGGGTGAAAGCGCAAACCTCCCTTAAAGGGGCCTAGTGCTGAATTGAACTGCACACGGTATCCTTTGTTGACCTGAACGCGCCCCGCGTCATCTACCCAGCTTACACGAAACATAACCTGACGTTCAGGCTCAACGATACGTTCAATAATACTGTGGTCATGGTAGTGCGGTGCTCGAGCAAATAATGGACGAAGGCACTCTAGTACCTCTTCAGTTGCCTGATAAAATTCTTTTTGAGCAGGGCTGCTTTGAGCTAAACGCGCCAGTGTGTCTCCAACATACGGCATGACTCTTCCCCTTCATAATTAGAGCGCAAATGATCTAGTAGGTGCTGAGAGAGATTTAACTACGAGCACTGTAAGCCGCATACCCTATGCAGCTTCGGCATGAGAAAATAATTTAAAAAAATAGACTAAAGTAGCAAGCCAAAAGCACCAAAAGAGTGCAATCAAACACCACTAATAAACGATTTATCAACGACTGGAGGAAGGTTCATCTTTTTGTCCAGGCAGTGCGTATGCTGCAACGCAAATCGTCACGTTAGCTGACCTGATGGCGTGGGAAAAACGGTTAATCGTGCAAGGGGTTCCCCTGCCTCCGCGTTGTCGTCCCGCCCGGTTTGTCGCGGTGGAGGTCGTCGCATGATTCGTCCAGGCTCTGATCGAAAGTTGTACCTGTGCCGAGAACCCGTGGATATGACCTCATTTGTCTCTATTGGTTCTTCCACCGATCCTCCTTCGAACACCTCGTTCCTCCCCAAACCTCTTGCCTCACCAGAGTGATTGTGATTGTGAATAAAAATCCGTATCATTCGCTTTACTATAACGATACTCCTCTTCCTACCCGTTGAGACTTCCTTATGCTCCGCAAAACTCTCCCGTTTTCCGTCGCGCCGTTGCTTGTTGCCGTTCGTCGTTCACTGGTGGTGTCGCTCGGTGGAATGCTGTTCGCTGCGCCGTTGGCCGCGCTGGCTCAAGAAGAGACCATTGACACCGGTACCACCGTGGTCACCGCGACCGCGTTGAAGGTCGATACGCCTCTGGTGGAGACGCCGCGCCCGGTCTCTAGCGTTGATCGGGAAGAGCTGGAAACCCGCAACGTGCAACAGCTGGATGAAACCTTCCGCTATCGTGCCGGTGTGCTGTCAGGCCACTATGGCAGTGACAACAATACGGATTGGTTCAAGGTGCGTGGTTTTGACCAGTCCACTTATCAGGATGGGTTACGCATTTACCGTGAAGGCTTTTACCAGTGGCTGCCTGAGCCGTATGGCTTGGAGCGAGTCGAAGTCTTCAAAGGGCCTTCCTCGATTCTGTACGGCGAGGCGCCTCCCGGTGGTTTGATCAATGCGGTGAGCAAGCGTCCTACGGAAACGCCGCAGGGCGAGGTGAATTTCCAGCTTGGCAACCGGAATCATCGTCAAGTAGGCGTCGATACCAGCGGGCCGTTGGGTGAGTCGGGTGACGTTCGCTATCGGTTGGTGGGCTTGTACAAAGAGCGCGATGGCGATCTCGACCACACGGACAACGAGCGCTATTACTTCGCGCCTAGCCTCGCCGTCGATATGAGCGACGATACGACCGTTACTTTCTTGGCCAGCGTGCAGAAAGACGATGGCGTGCCGGTAAACCCGTTCAAACTGCCCTACGGCACCGTGCAGGATACGCCGTTTGGCCACGTCGACCCGCAAACCAACCTCAGCGAGCCGGGCTACGACCGTGATAACCGCACGCAGTGGGCGCTGGGTTACGAGCTGCGCCATGACCTCAACGATACGTGGCGGTTTGAACAAGATTTACGCTACAGCGAGCTAGACCTGGAGCTACGCAGCACCTATGCGTTCTTCATGTCGGATGCCCGTCGGGCAACGCGTGGCCATGTCTATCGCGATGGTTCTATCGATAGCTGGACGGTCGATAACCGCATGGTGGGTAACTGGTACACGGACCGCACCGAAAACACGCTGTTATTGGGTGTCGATTATCAGAACCTGGGGGTGAGTGGGCAGGAAGCCGACCCGTTCCCATTTGGCGATCCTATCAATGTGTTCGACCCTACCTACGGCAACTTCACGCCGGTGGGCGCGGATGACTTGTTGAGCCGCGAGATCGATAAAGAGCAGACCGGTTTGTACGCTCAAAACCAGCTGCGCATCGATGATCGCTGGGTGCTGCTTGGCGGTGTGCGTGTCGATCAGGCCGAAACCGAGAACCGCAATCTGACTTCCGGCGTCACACAGCGCTCTGATGATGACCAGGTCTCTTGGTCGGGCGGCGCGATGTACTTGAGTGATCATGGAATCAACCCGTACATCAGCTACACCGAGTCATTCGATCCGGTGGGGCGTGTGGATGACGCGGGCGATCTGTACGAGCCCCGCGAAGGCGAACAGTGGGAGGCCGGTATCAAAATCGCGCCGTTTGGCTGGGATGGCTACGTTACTGCAGCCGTGTTCGATCTGAAAGAGAACAATACGCTCGTGAGTTCTCCTGCCGGGTTCCAGGTTCAGGAAGGCGAGCGTACCTCTCAAGGGTTCGAGCTGGAAGGCGTTGGCTATCTTACCGATGCGTTAAAAGTCACGGCGGCGTATACCTATACGGATTCGCGTTTGGAAGACGATCAGCGCGCACCGTTGATCCCCCGCCACCAAGCCTCTACATGGCTGGATTACGCCTTTACCGGTGGAGCCCTACAAGGCGTGAGCTTGGGGGCAGGCGTTCGCTACGTAGGCAGCACGGTGGATACGAGCGTCGCGGATAATACCGCCGTCGATAGTTATATGGTGGCGGATGCCATGGTCGGTTATGAGTTTGCCGACGGCTGGCAGGCGCAGGTCAACGTCAATAACTTGACCGATGAAGAGTATGTCGCCAGCTGTGAGTACTGGTGTTATTACGGTGAATCTCGCAGCATTATCGGCAGCGTGAAGTACCGCTGGTAAGCGATCGTTTGCATTCAGCCTTGACGCACAACGCCCGGCTTTGAGCCGTGCGTTGTCGTTCGTTGCTGCTGGTTCAGGAGACTATGAACTAGCCATTCACCTTAGCCTGCCATACGGTGCTTTCGGTGGGGCCTTGCGCTAGGTCAGCACAGGTATCCACACGCCACAGAGTGGTGGCTTGGCAGTGCACGGTCAGTTCCCCCTGCTGCTGGTCGAGCCGCCACTGAAAGCGTATCTCTCGTGCTTGGTCGTCGCCGTGATCGCTGATCAGAGCCAACGTGGGTTGTCTTGCTTCTGTGCTGAACTGCGTCAACGCAGCGATTTCAGCGCTTTGCTGCGCGGGAGTGAGCTGTGAGCCGCCACGATAGCCGGGCAAAAAGCGCTGTTGGCGGGCTTCGGCCTGTAAGAAGGGCAGCGCTTGTTCTGGCGTAATACGCCCATATTTGCGCACGTTTGGCAGCACGATCACGCTGGCAGCGAGTCGGCAGCCGCCGAGGTGGCTGCTCTCCCATACCTCGAAGGGCAGCGGGTGCTCAGCTACCGTGCTGGCTAGCGCTTTGAACGTTTTATAACCGTACTTCGCGCAGCACTTATCTTTGGTGCCGTGGGTACAGCAAAGAACCAAATCATTGCGCATCGCTGGCTGCTCCCACTGGCTAAGGCGGCTGCCACTTTGAAAGGCGCTGAAGAACGCTTCTAATTCCCATCGTGCCACGCGAAAGCGGCGCCGCTCCGGCATCAGAAAGAGCTGATGCTGGTACTTTTCCATGCCCGGCTGTTGGATTAGGTTGATGCGTAGGCCATCGTCAGCCAGCGTATCTAGCGTTTGCTTTAATGAATTGCTCATATCGTTGGCGTGGCGGAGTTTGCGCTGCCACTTCGCGCGCGGCCAGCTAAGCAGTAAGTTGCGCTCGGCATGAGCGGCGCTACCCGCCAGCGGGTCTTGCTGCTCTCGGCTTAAATCCGCGCAGAAGGTGTGGTTCATAGGGCTGCCTCATGTCGAGATATTTCGTCTACGGCACTGTCCGTGGCTCCTTGGTAGAGCGTTACTAGGCGTGGTTGGTCACATTGAGTAGGTAAATCAGCAGTGGTGGCTACTGCATTGGCTATAGCAAAGAAAGGTAGCAGGGTGGTGCAAAGAATAAGCAACACCCGCCACCCTGTGCGGCTGCCATGAGCGTGTGCTGTCTGCATACGTGCCCTTTGGTGTAACGAAGAAAGGCGAAATCATGGTATGTTGCAAAAGTTAATGAAAAGCATTATCAAATAAGGACTGCCACTACCTCCACCGCCCCAAACACTGCCACACCGGCGGCCACCGGCCAGCCCAGTGAGCGCAGGCGTCGCCACACCAATAGCGTAACGCTCAGGCCAATCGCGGTGGCCAACCAAGAGACAGGGCTGGGGTTGACGGGCACCAGCGAGACGCCTAACACGGCGGCAATCATCATGGGGCCCAGAATCACCAGCCATTGGGGCATGGCGTTCATTCCCGTTGCGCTGCCAAGACGGCGCTGCATCCATAAAAAGGGCACCACTCGCATCAGCAGCGTACCGAGTGCGCAGATAATGACGGCGATCCACATGGCGCTGCTCATGGGCGGCTCCTCCGTGGTTGGAACGTGACCGTGTAGAAGCACAGCGCGCCGCAGGCGGCGGCCAGCGGAATCGCGACATTGCTCCACCCGGCCAAGTTCAAGGCCAGCGCGGTAAGGATGGTACACAGCATGGCGGCGGCCCAGCGCTTGTCGGTAAAGCGCGGTGCCACCATGGTAAGAAATAGGGCTGGAAGGGCGAAGGGCATGATCTCCCCCAGCAGCGGCCAGCGGGCGGTGACCGCTTCGCCGCCGGTCGCGCCTATTACCGTGCCGATAATCCACACCGCCCACGCCAGCAGCGAGGCACCCACAAACCAGCTAAACCGCTTTACTTCCGGTAGTTGGGGGAGCCGTGTGAGCGCCAAAGCAAAGACTTGATCGGTCAGGCCGTGCATTAGCCAAGGCCAGTGGCGGCTACTAGGCAGCAGCGCGGCCAAGTTGGGGCCGTACACCACGTGGCGCACGTTGATGAGTAGCGTCATGGCCACCACCAGCCATAGCGGCGCACCAGCGGCAATCATGCCCACGAACAGAAACTGCGAGGCACCCGCGTAGATCAGCGCTGAAATGGCGGCCGCTTCCCAAGTGGTAAAACCGGCCTGGGTCGCGACCAAACCAAACGAGAGCGCGACCGGAATATAGCCGCCTAACAACGGAATTGCTTCACGCACGCCCTGTAAGGCAGAGCGCAGCGGTGAGTGGTTGGCGTGCACCGTGTGATCGGCTGGCTGGCTCATGGTGGGGTCCCTTCTTGGCCGTAGGTGACGGTGAGTAGCAGGGTGGCTTCATCGGTGTGCGTACGGTACAGGTGCGGCTGGTCGGCCTGAAAGGTGATGCTTTCGCCAGGGGTGAGCGTGGTGGTCGCACCCTCTGGGCCTACTTCTAACCATCCGCTAATGAGCGTCAGCGTTTCCCGCGTGCCCAGGGTATGGGCCTCGGCGTGGCGCAGCGTATTGGGCGCGCAGCGCATCCAGTAGGCATCCACCTGTGGCACGCCCTTACCCTGGTCGATCAACTGTACCTGCACGCCATCCTCACCGAGCGGTACGCTGATCGGTGCCACCAGGGTGCCAAACGGAACGTTGAGTTGGACGGCCAGCCGCCAAATGGTGTCTAGCGTGGGGTTACCGTTGCCCTGTTCTAAGCGGCATAGGTTGGATTTCGCGATGCCCGCCGCGTTGGCAAGTTGCGAGAGCGATAAATCCTGCGCTTTACGAAGGGCTTGGAGGTGTTGGCCTAGCGTAACAAGAGAGTGCTCGTTCATGGTGATTGCCCGTTGTTCCTTTTATGGAACGTTCTATATAAGGAACAGCGATCTGTCAATCGACGAGCCACAAAGGAGCGTTAATCAGGCTTACGCGCTCGACAGGCGGCGGCGGTAAACAGCACATCGGTGGAGGAGTTGAGCGCCGTTTCGGTAGAGTCTTGCACCACGCTAATCACAAAGCCAATGGCGACGGCCTGCATGGCCACTTCGGTCGGAATGCCGAACAGGCTGGCGGCCATGGGAATCAGCATCAACGAACCGCCCGCCACGCCAGACACACCGCAGGCCGCCAGAGCCGATACGATGCAGAGCAGCAGCGCGGAGGGGAAATCCACGCTAATTCCCAGGGTGTGCGTAGTCGCCAGCGTAATCACGGTAATGGTGATCGCCGCCCCGCACATATTGATGGTGGCACCTAACGGAATGGAGATCGCGTAGGTGTCGGCATCCAGGTCCAAGCGGCGGCAAAGCTCCAGGTTGACCGGAATGTTGGCCGCCGAGCTGCGAGTGAAAAACGCCGTAATGGCGCTGCCCCGTAGGCAGGTAAACACCAGCGGGTAAGGATTTTGGCGGGTAGCCAAGTAGACCAATAGCGGGTTACTTACTAGCGCGACGAACAGCATACAGCCAACGATCACCCCCAATAGCTGGGCGTAGTTAAGCAGTGCCTGCACGCCAGACTCCGCCAGCGTACCGGCCACCAAGCCGAAAATACCCAGTGGGGCTAAGCGAATTACCAGCGTGACAATACGCGTAATGGCGGCGGATAAGTCGCTCAGCGCTTGGCGAGTCGTGTCGCTGGCCTGGCGAAGTGTCAACCCCAAGCCAATGGCCCAGGCCAGAATGGCGATGAAATTGGCGTCCATCAGAGCCGTCACAGGGTTCGCCACCGCGTTGAGCAGTAAGTCACGCAGCACGGTAAAAATATCGCTCGGCGGGTTGCCGTCGACTTGTCCCGTATCCAAGGCCAGCTCCGTGGGAAGTGCGAAGCTTGCGGCTACGGCAATCAACGCGGCAATCAGCGTACCTGCGACGTAGAGTAAGAGCACCGAGCGAATATGTGTCGGCTGGCCCGCCTGATGGGCGGCAATGGCCGCCGCCACCAGCACGAAGACCAAAATAGGCGCCACGGCCTGCAGCGCGGCAATGAAAAGCTGCCCGAGAAGGGCTACATCGCTGGCTATGTCGGGTACGAGTAGGGCCAACAGCACCCCAGCGACAATACCGATGACGATTTGAGGAATAAGCCCCAGCCGTAACAAGGGTCGAAAAACGGTGGTAGCGGTGGCAATCATTGCGTGACTCTCAGGTAGTAAAAGGGGGAAGCGATGCGGCGGTAAGCGCCACCGCGCCTGAAAGGGGCAGCATTCTATCAGTTGAGGGCTTCTCTGGGGTGGGTGTGCCACAAATCGGCACTCGCTGTCACAGAAATGAGCGCCAGACTATACTTCGCTTGCTGCGGGGCATCATCGCAGCGTGGCTTTAGTGCTACTTCCCGCCTATTCCAAAAGAAGAAGGAACGTTGCATGCGTATGAAGGTGTTTTTCGCGGCACTATTGATGCTGTGTAGCTCGTCGCTGGTCATGGCGGCCGACTACTACGTCGATATCACCAACCGTACTGGCTACACCATTTACTATATGTACGTGAGCCCGGAGGATTCGAAAAGTTGGGAGGAGGACGTGCTGGGCAGCGACGTGTTGATGAATGGGGATACCCAGCGCGTGACGCTAACGGGGTATAAAAGTCCCTTATTCGATATTCGCTTGGTCGACGAGGACGATGACAGCTATACCTTCTGGAACGTCGATGTTTCTACCCGGGATATCGTGGTAACGCTGGATAATCTGGACTAATAACGGGCAAGCGGCTTGCAACCCATTGGGAAGCAAGCCGTTTTGCTATCAGCATGTTCTGCGTGCTTATTGCGCTACAGATTAAGCACTGGAATCACTGAAAACAAAGCCAAGCAAACTCATCTACGAAGACTAATCGACAACAATTATTTCGACTAAAGTGGTTAGACTTTGGTTGTAATTGCCGCCAATTTACTGGACTAATGGCCTATTGCAGTGAATAAAGGGCACCCTAAAAGCCAGCGGCGCTGGCGAAAAATGCCATAGGGACAGCTAAGTCCTGAGCCCTTTCGTTCACCCTGACTGCGAGCGGTACTTCCATAATGCGCAGAACTGCCACGATGACGCTGTGGGATCAGCTTTGGCACTCCCATGACCAAGTTAAAAATCTCCTGATGTGTGCGTTGCCGACCTCAAGTGCTGGAGGCTCCTCATCCCGAAGTGACTCCCATAAGACCCAGGGCAGCGGCGGCCATTCGCCCCGTCCGCCCGCGTATAGTACGGCACAGAAAATCGGCTTGGTGCTGGGCCCTTTGCTGTTTGCTTTGGTCGTGATGTTTTTCCACCCCGCCGACTTGAGCTTCGAAGGGCGCATGGTGCTGGCAACTACTTTATGGGTGGCGGTGTGGTGGATTACCGAGGCCATTCCTATCCCGGTGACGTCACTGCTGCCGATTATCCTGTTACCGATTACCGGAGCGCTGGAGAGCAGTGCCGTAACGGCGGCGTACGGTAACCCGATTATTTTCCTGTTCCTGGGCGGCTTTATGATCGCCTTGGCAATGGAGAAGTGGGATCTGCACAAGCGCATCGCGCTGTCGATTATCTCCTTGCTAGGCACCAGCATTAACAGCATCGTGTTTGGCTTTATGGCGGCCACGGGCTTCTTATCCATGTGGGTATCCAATACCGCTGCCGTTATGATGATGCTGCCCATTGGCACCGCCATTGTCTACCAGGTGACCCAGGAGCTGAACAAAACCGAAGGAGATCACAGCGACGAGATTGATAAGTTCAGTAAGTCGCTGATTTTTGGCGTGGGCTACGGGGGCACCATAGGCGGTTTGGGCACGCTCATTGGCACGCCGCCGAACATTATCCTGGCGGCGATCGTGAACGAGCTGTTCGGTGTCGAGATTTCGTTCGCGGGCTGGCTGATGTTTGCCTTCCCGGTGGTAGTGACGCTGCTGGTGATTGGCTGGGTGATGCTCACACGCTTCATTTATCCGATCAAGCTCGCCAAATTGCCGGGCGGCCGGGCGCTGATCCGCAAAGAGAAAGAAGCGCTGGGTAGGATCACCTTCGAAGAGAAGGCGGTGCTCGGTGTGTTCCTGTTTGCCGCGTTTTTCTGGATTACCCGCTCGTTCCTATGGCAGGGGCAGATCCTGACGATTCCCGGCATTAACGACACCATGATTGCGATTACCGCTGCCGTGGCGCTGTTTCTCATACCTTCTCCCAACAAAGGCGGCTGCCTGCTGGGGTGGGATGTGGCCAAAGACGTACCGTGGGGCATCTTGCTGCTGTTCGGCGGTGGCTTGGCGATTGCGGCGGGCTTTGGCTCGTCGGGTCTGGCTTCCTGGATTGGCGGCCAAATGAGCGTGCTGGAAAGCGTCAACTTCCTGCTGGTGATTCTGCTGGCGACCGGCATGGTACTGTTCCTGACCGAAATCACCTCCAACACAGCCACGGCCACCATGATCCTGCCGGTATTGGCGTCGCTGGCGCTGGCGCTCGATATTCATCCGTTCGTGCTGATGGTGCCAGCGGCCATGGCGGCCAACTGCGCCTTCATGCTACCGGTAGGCACCCCACCCAATGCGATCATCTTCGCCACGGGTAAAATCAAAATCATCGAGATGGTGCGCAACGGTTTCTGGCTCAACATCATTGCGATGCTGTTGATCGTGGCCGCGGTCTACTTCCTGCTGCCGATGCTGTGGGGCGTGGATCTCACCACCTACCCGGATGCGTTTAGAGACTAACCCGCGACGTGTTCCGCATTAATCGCCCCGCCTCGTGCGGGGCTTTTTCATGGGTGTAACGCAGGCGCGGTTGCTATGATGACCGCACACTTTTTTCATCGAGCCTGTCATGCGATTACTTCACACCGCCGATTGGCATTTGGGGCGGCTATTCCATAACCTCTCCCTGCTGGAAGACCAGCGCCATGTGTTGCAGCAGCTGCTGGAGATCATCGACCGCGAGCAGGTGGATGCGGTGCTGGTCGCGGGCGATATTTACGACCGCTCGGTGCCACCCGCTGCGGCGGTCACGCTGCTGGATGAGATATTGGTCGAGCTGTGCGAGCAGCGCGGCCTGCCGGTCGTGATGATTTCCGGTAATCACGACGGTGCCGAGCGGTTGGGGTTTGGCGCCCGCCACCTGCGCCAGGCCGGGCTGCATATTCTCACCGACCTAGCCACCTGCGACCAGCCGGTCACGCTCACGATTGGCGATGACACGGTGGATATCTTCGGCATCCCCTACGCCGACCCAGAATATGTACGCAGCGAGTTTGGCGTGGACGTACGCGACTTCGATAGCGCCCACCGCTACCTGCTGGAGCGCATTGAGGAACAGCGCCAGCCGGGCCGCCCGACGCTACTGGTGAGCCACTGCTTTGTCGATGGCGGCACCGCCAGCGACTCCGAGCGCCCGCTCACCCTAGGCGGTGCCGAAAGCGTGGCGTGGGAACCCATGCAGAGTTTCGACTACGTGGCGTTGGGCCACCTTCACGGCCCCCAGATTCGCGGTGGGGAGCACATTCGCTATAGCGGCTCGCTGCTGAAGTACAGCTTTTCCGAAGCCACCCAGCGCAAAGGCGTCACCCTTGTTGAGGTGGGCAGCGAAGGTGTCACTCAAATAGCCCACCATCCGCTGCTGCCCCGCCGGGACGTGCGCGTGCTGGAAGGTGAGCTGGCTCAGCTGCTGGCCCAAGGGGCCGCTGACCCCCACGCCGATGACTATCTGCTGGTGCGCCTCACCGACCGCCACGCCATTCTCGACCCCATAGGCAAACTGCGGGCGGTGTACCCCAACGTGCTGCACCTGGAAAAGCCCGGCATGCTGGAAGCAAAAGGCCGCCAACAGCTAGACCGCGAGCGGCTCGCGTTCAGCGCGCTGGATATGTTCAGCGACTTCTTCACTCAAACCAGCGGCGAACCAATGAGCGACGAGCAGGCCCACGCTATGAGCGAGCTGATCACCACCCTCAGCCGTGAGCAGGAGGGCCAAGCATGACGCCGTTGAGCCTCACCATGCAGGCCTTTGGCCCCTTTGCGGGTAGCGAGACCATCGACTTCACCGCGCTGGGTAGAAGCCCGCTGTTTCTGATCAATGGCCCCACCGGGGCGGGTAAAAGCTCGATCCTCGATGCGATGTGTTTTGCCTTATACGGCCAAACCACCGGCAACGAGCGCGATGCTGGCCAAATGCGCTGCGATCAGGCGCCCGCGACCCTGCTGACCGACGTGACGCTGACATTCCGTCTGCGGGATGTCACCTATCGGGTGCGCCGAGTCCCGCAGCAGGAGCGTCCCAAAGCCAGCGGCGAAGGCACGACCACGCAAGCGGCGGAGGCTCAGCTATGGCGACTCACTCCAGAAGGCGAGGAGGACGAGTGCCTAGTGGCGCGTAAGGTCACCGACGCCACGGCGGAGCTGCAAGCGCTAATAGGCCTAGACGCCAATCAGTTTCGTCAGGTGATGGTGCTCCCCCAGGGTAAGTTCCGCGAACTGCTGCTGGCAGGCTCCAAAGAGCGCGAAGTCATTTTTTCCCAGCTGTTTCAAACCCAGGTGTTCCAGCGTATTGAAGAGCGCCTGCGCACTCAGGCTAATCAAATCGAGCGGGCGGTGAGCGATCATCGCCAGCATATCAATGGCATTCTTGCCGGGGGGGAGCTTGAGAGCGAAGCCGCGTTGGCGCAAGAGCTGGAAGCGCTGGTGCCACAGGTAGGCCAAGCGCGGGAAGGCTTTGAAACCGCGCAGCGAAAGCGCCGACTTGCCGAACAGCAGCGCGATGAGGCCCTGGCGCTACAGCGCCAATTTGAAGCGCGGGACGCGCTGGCAGCCGATAAAGCCCGTCATCTTGAGCAGCGCGCTGAGGTAGACAATAGCCAAGCGCGGTTAGCGCAGAGTACCCATGCCCAGGCGCTGCGCCCCCAGAAAGCCGCTCTAGACCAAGCGCAGCAGGCGTTGGCTACCGCCCACGATGAGCAGCGCCAAGCAAACGCCGCGTTAATCACGCGGCACTCTCACGCTGAACAGGCACAGCAGGCGCTAGAGACGGCACGCCAGCAGCAGGCGGAGCTCCCCGTAATGAGGGAGCGGCACCGCCAGCTGGGCGAGTTTATCCAGAAAAGCCAGCAGCTCAGTGAACTGCAGGAGCACTTTCAAACAGCTCAGGCTGTTTGGCAACAGGCCGATGAGGCGCTTAAGCGCGATGAGCAGCAGCTAGATGGCATTCGCCAGCAAGGCGAAGCCATCGGCGTTCACCTGGAACGCTTGCAGAGTGAGTTTCAGCAACTGGCGAGCGCCCCCGCTGAGCTAACCCGCCATCACCACCTGCTAGCCCTGCGCCAAGAGCTGGATGAACTCACCCAGCGGCACCAGGCATTAACCACGCAACAGCTGCAGGCTAAAAACGCGCTCAGCCACCAGCAAGGCGAGACCAAGCGTGCCGAACGCTACGCCACTGAGCAGGAGATGCGCTGGCACCATGGCCAGGCCGCGCTGTTAGCGCGGACCCTTGAGCAGGATGCCCCCTGCCCGGTGTGTGGCAGCCTGGAACATCCCGCCCCAGCGATAAATCGCGCTGAGTTGGTCACCCAGGCACAGGTGGAAGAGGCCAGAGCAGCGCAGGAACAGGCCCGTCAAGCGCTACAACGGGCAGAGCGCCATCACCATCAGCTCACCCAACAGATCGACAGCCACACAGAGCAGGCCCAGCGACTGAATCAGCAGTTAGGGGAGTGGGTGAGTCAACCGCTGTCTGCCTTGCAAAATGCCTATGAAGACCTGCGCCGCCAGGTGCAGCGCCGAGAGCAGGTTGACGCTGAGATTCGCCAACAGACCGAATCCCGGGACGCGCTGCGACGCGAGTGGGGCACGCTGGATAAACAGCTAAAAGCCCAGCGGCCTGAGGTGGAAAAGGCGAAAGAGCACGCGCTTCGCTTAGAGAGTCAGCGCGACCAGCTGAGCCAATCGCTGCCAGAAGACGCCCGTTATCCCGAAGCAATGCGCCAAACCCTGGCCGAGCTGGAGCAGCACATCGCCCAGCTTGAAAAAGCCTGGGAGAGTGCCCAGCAAGCGCTTTCGACTAGCCAGACCCAACTGGCGCGGGCGGAAGAGCAGCTGCGCGGGGCGAACGAGCGGGTCGAGCGTAGCGAGCAGTCGCTTCAGCAGGCTCACGCCGAGTGGCAGGCCGCGCTGCAGGCTAGCCCCTTTGCTGATGAGGCGGAATATCAGGCTGCCCAACTGAATGATGCCCAGCGGCACGAGCTGACGCATCGGGTAGAGGCGTATCAACGCCGCTTGGCCGAGCTTGAGGGCGCGCTAGAGAATTACCAAACCCAGCTGGCGGAAAAAATACCGCCGGATCTTGCCGCACTGACTGCCCAGGCTGAAAGTGCACAGGCTCAAGAAAACAGCCAGCTAGAGGCGTGGCGGCAACTGGATGGGCGATTAACCACGCTGCAAAACATTCACCAAAAGCTGACGGCTGCCCACGCCTCCCAGGCGGAGCTGGAAGCCCAATACCAGCTGTGGGGCACGCTGAGCGACGTCGCCAATGGCCGCACCGGCCATCGCATTAGCCTGCAGCGCTTCGTACTGGGCGTGCTGCTGGATGATGTGTTGATTCAAGCGTCTGAGCGTTTGGTGCGCATGAGCCGTGGGCGATACCAGTTGGTGCGCCGGGAAGACCCCTCTAAAGGCAATAAAGCGTCTGGCCTTGAGCTGGACGTGGCTGATACCTACACCGGCAAAAATCGCCCGGTGGCCACGCTCTCTGGTGGGGAGTCGTTTATGGCGGCGCTGTCGCTGGCGCTGGGGCTTTCCGATGTGGTGCAGGCCTACGCGGGCGGTATTCAGCTCGATACGCTATTCATAGATGAAGGCTTTGGCAGCCTGGACCAAGACGCCCTGGACCAAGCCATTGCCATGCTGAGCGAGCTGCAAATGAGTGGCCGCATGATTGGGATTATTTCCCACGTCAGCGAACTCAAAGAGCAGATGCCGGTTCGTATTGAGGTGAGCGCTAGCCGTCATGGCAGTTCGGTCGAGGTGAAAGGGGCGCTGAGCTAAGTGCTAGCGCAAGGTTAATTCATGCTGCATTCATGTAGCATGCGCTATAACAAGGGTTAAACGACTCGCGTTCGACCCGTCGAATGAATGTCTATTGAGGAGTGCGAGGATGAATGCAAGCAAAATTCTGCAGCAGCTGATGAGCCAGGCCAGTGGTAGCAAAGGCAGCAGCGGCGGCATGGATGTCAAAGGCGTGATTGATGGGCTCTCCCGCCATTTAGGCGGTAATAGCAGCCAAGGTACGCGTCAAAGCAGCGGTTCCAGCGGTTTTGATGTGAAAAGCCTGCTGGGCGGCGGTGCCCTGGGCATCCTGGTGGGCTCGAAGCGTGGCCGCAGTATGGGCGGTAAAGCGCTCAAGTATGGTGCCATTGCGGGAGTCGGCGTACTGGCGTGGAAAGCGTGGCAAAGCTCTCAGGAAAAGAAAGGAGCTGCGACCCAATCCTCTTCAGAAGGCGAACGTGTAGAGGTGTTAAGCGGCGAGGTTCAAGAGCGCCGCAGCCTGGAACTGCTGCAGGCGATGATTATGGCCGCACGGGCCGATGGTCATATCGATGAGCAGGAGCAGGCGCTGATCACCGATCAGATCGATGCCCTCGGCGCGGATGAGGAGATGCACCGCTGGGTCGAACAGCAGCTAAAAGCCCCGCTGGACGCCCAGGCATTGGCCCGTGAAGCGGACTCCCCCCAGGCCGCTCGCGAAATGTATTTGATCAGCGTCGCCGTGATCGACGGCCAAAACCCCATGGAGCGCGCCTGGTTGGATCAACTCGCCAGTGCGCTAAACCTAACGCCAGAGATGGCGGCAGAGCTCGAGCGTCAGGCGCAGCAGGCTGGCTAATGCTCGATACGCTCAACTTCTGGCTAGCCACTGGCTTTGGGTTGGGGCTAGCGCCCGTTGCGCCGGGTACCTTTGGGTCACTGATTGGCTTGCCGCTGGCGTGGTGGCTCTTGGGCCGCTCAACCGGGCAGCAGGCGGTCATCATCGCGCTGATGCTGATAGCGGCCGTGCCGGTCTGTCATATTGCTGCGTGGCATTATGATGGCCTGGACCATGGCAGCATCGTTGCCGATGAGTACGTCGCTTTTCCGCTCGCGGTGCTAGGGCTAAAAGCCGCTCGCCATCCATTGGTTCTGGCCCTGGCGTTTGGCGTCTACCGCTTTTTTGATGCTTTAAAACCGCCGCCTATTCATTTAGCGGAGTATGTCACCGGTGGGTTGGGCATTGTGTTGGATGATGTGATTGCCGCGCTGGTAAGCTGGCTGGTGGTCGCGCTGATAGTGACGCTATGGCAGCGTTGGCAGCAGAAAATCGTCTAACGCCACTTTTAAAATACGCTACCCATAAAAACGCCGCAGGTCATAAACGACACTGCGGCGTTTTTATGGATTAGCCCATCGTAAGCCGATGGGCTTGGCGATGTTAGCTTTGCACCACAATCACCGATTTAATGTTGACGAACTCGTGCATACCAAAGCCGCCGTGCTCACGGCCGTAGCCGGAATCTTTCACGCCGCCAAACGGCATTTCAGGCGTTGCCACACCAAATCCGTTGATAAACACCATGCCGGTATCGAAATACTTGCTGGCAAGCTCGGTGGCGCGCTTCACGTCTTTGGAGATGATGCCGCCGCCCAAGCCGTAGCGGCTGTCGTTGGCGATGCGCATGGCGTCTTCATCATCTTTGGCACGAATCAACGCGGCAACCGGGCCAAACAGCTCGTCGTCATAGGCAGGCTGGCCGGGGGTGACGTTATCCAGCACGGTGACCGGGTAGAATGCCCCTTTACCTTCTGGTTTTTCGCCGCCGCAGAGGATTTTTGCGCC
The DNA here is from genome assembly GCF_024124725.1 of Halomonas sp. Ps84H-12. Taxonomy (NCBI): domain Bacteria; kingdom Pseudomonadati; phylum Pseudomonadota; class Gammaproteobacteria; order Oceanospirillales; family Halomonadaceae; genus Halomonas; species Halomonas sp. Ps84H-12. Next base: position 17,458 of record NZ_JAMXSJ010000040.1, read on the forward strand.
TTTACGCACGCTCTCTTCCACCTGTTTGTGAAGGCCGTCACGAAGATCGACACGGGCCATCGGGCCTAGGTCGCTATCTTCTTTGGTCGGGTCGCCCGCTTTTAAGTCCTTCATGCGTGCCACGTAGCGCTCTTTAAACGCTTCGTAGTTCTTTTCGGTGACCACAAAGCGTTTTGCCGCTACGCAGGTTTGGCCGCCGTTAAACACGCGGCCAGTGACGCAGGTATCCACCGCCACGTCCAGGTCGGCATCGTCCAGCACCAAGTAGGCATCGTTGGAGCCTAGCTCTAGTACGGTCTTTTTCAGATGCTCGGCGGCTTTGGCGGCCACTTTGCGGCCAGCGCCGTCGCTGCCGGTCAGGGTCACACCACGCACGGCTTTATGGGCGATGATGGTGTCGGATACATCGTGTGAAATCACCAGCGTGCGGAAAACGTTTTCCGGAAGGCCCGCTTCGCGGTAGATTTTTTCAAGCAGCAGGCCGCTGCCCGTCACGTTTTCAGCGTGTTTTAGCAGCACGCTGTTGCCCGCCATAATATTGGCGATGGAGTAACGCACCACTTGGTAAGCAGGGAAGTTCCACGGCTGAATGCCGTAAATCACGCCCATGGGGGAGTAGGTAACAATACCGCGCTCGCCGTTGCCGGGTTTGCGCTCTTCATCGGCCAGCTTGGTGGGGCCATGTTCGGCGGTGTAGTCACAAATGCCGACGCAGAGATCCACTTCCCCGCGCGCTTGCGAGGGCAGCTTACCCATCTCTTTGACCATCAGGTCGGTAAGCTCTTCTTTATGTGCGTTCATGGCTTCGCCAATCGCTTTCACCACCTTGGCACGGTGCTCTAGCGGCTTGAGCCGCCAATCTAAAAACGCCTCATGACTGGCCTCGACTATCTGCTTGGCCTGGCTTTCATCCATCAGCGTGTAGGTCTCAAGCGTTTCGCCGGTGGTCGGGTTCACTGTCGTAATGCTGTTGCTCATAAGATCTCCTATCTTTAGATCAATGTGAGGGTCATGACGTCCAGCTCCTGGGCGTTTAGTCGACCAGTCTATTTCTAATGCACATCCACTCTAGTACAAACTGAGTGCCTCTGCATAATAAAAGTATTCGGCGTCGTTCCAGGCGACTCCGCGTGAGCGGCATTCGCGGTCCAGCTCGCTAAGGGTGTCGGTATTATTAACCCGGCAATAAAATAGCTATGATGCGGCGTATTGGATTGGCGGGGCTTTGAAGTATTTCGCGACTCGCATCGGGAGCCTCTGAAGCTTCCGAAGGTGAGACATCGCCTTCCTCTTCAGCTGGTCTCTGCTGCGTGCCGGAGTACCGCTATGGTTACGCTGATGAATTAAGTCATCAAAATGTCGTTATTCGATGATTTTTTGCATCCCATATACCTGCATGATTTTATCTTTAATTTTTTTATCAATTAAATCATATGGTTGTTAATTTTTCTTGGTTGGCATGGTGTTTGCTAGGTAAAAAGTGGCCAGCGTTATTCTCGGTTTGATAATCGAGCTGGTAAAGCAACCAATAAAAGTTAACAGGAAGCGCCATATGCAGTTAAGTAGCTTTAATCAAGTGAGTAGCTTTAAAAGCGCCGGTAAGCTGATTACCGGCCATGGGGCCGCACAGCAGTTGCAGCTTTATGTTCAATCGTTGGGTATGCAGCGGCCCTTAATCGTTACCGATAGCGGCGTGGTGGCTTCTGGCACGCTGGATATGATTACTGAGCAGCTCACGGCTCTAAAGGTGAGCTATGAGGTGTTTGATCAGGTAACGCCCGAGCCGGAAGTAGAAATAGTCGAAATGTGTACCCGTGCGTTTAATGCTGGCAAGCATGACAGCGTCATCGCTGTAGGCGGCGGGAGTGCCATGGACATCGCTAAGTGTGTAGCGGTATATGCGCACTACGAAGGTCCGCTGGAGGCGTTGTTTGGCGAGAACAAGGTTGACCAACGCACAATACCTTTGATCGCCATGCCCACCACGGCGGGTACCGGTTCTGAAGTGACCAATATCGCGATTCTGTCGGATAAAGCCCAACAGATGAAAAAGGGCATCGTCAGTGACTGCTTATTACCGGATGTCGCGATTGTCGCCCCTGAGCTTACGCTGAGTTGCCCACGCTCTGTGACGGCGGCCAGCGGGGTGGATGCGTTGGTCCATGCAGTGGAGGCGTATCTATCTAACTTTGCCACGCCGATTACCGATGCTTTGGCGGTTAAGGCAATGAACCTCATTGTGCATGCGCTCCCCAAGGCGTTTGCCAATCCCAACAATCTCCAGGCCCGTGAAGATATGGCCACCGGTAGCCTGCTGGCAGGCCTTGCCTTTGGTAATGCTGGCGTGGGCGCAGTCCATGCATTGGCGTATCCGTTAGGTGGGCGCTACCACTTGGCCCATGGGGTGACGAATGCGCTGTTACTGCCCTTCGTAATGGAGTGGAACAAGCTGGCCTGCGTCGAGCGCTTTCGGGGCATTGCGGTGGCCTTTGATGAACCCGTGGCTGGGCTTTCGGATGATGCTGTCGCCGAAGCGGTTATCCAGCGCATGCATAAGCTGTGTGCTGATGTGGAGATTCCTTCCGGTTTACGCTCGTTTGATATTCCTGAATCCGACATTCCTGAGTTGGCCGCCGAGGCCATTAAGGTGGAACGTTTGCTGCGTAATAACCCGCGGGTATTAACGCTTGCGGATGTTGAGGCGATTTACCACGCCGCTTATTAATTCGTCGCTAATTAAAAACGCTATAACGACAAAACGTTTATTAAAAATACTAACAACTTTAAACAGGAGTCCATGCCATGAGCGCTTGGAAGCAACGCGTTGACGGTGAAGAAAGCCCGTACACACCACTAGGGCCGTTTAAGCTACGCCTGCCGTTTTACCATTATCGTTTTGAACTGCCCGATTACCTGCAAGGGCTTTTGATGTGCGCGGTGGATCTTGCCGCGATCCCATTGATGATGCAGCTACTGGGCATGCCGTTTGAAGCGGCGTTGGCCATCGTCATTTTAAATGGCTTGCTTTATTTGCTGCATCACCTGTTGGGTGACCCTGTCATTCCAGGGTGGATCACACCTGCTATTCCGCTGTTGATGGCTTATGTGTCGACCTTTCCCGAGGGGGTAGACAGGGTGCATGCGCTGATTGCCTTTCAGATGATGTTGGGGATACTGGCACTGGGCCTGGGGGTAACGGGTATGGCCAGTAAAGTGGTGCGGCTCATTCCTTCTGCCATCAAAGCAGGGGTCATTATGGGCGCAGGGTTAGCCGCTATTGTGGTGGTGTTTGATGAAGGCGGCCGCTTTGAACAGTACCCCTTTACTATTGCGATTGCCGTAAGTGTCGCGTTTTATCTGATTTTCTCTCGCCATTTCAACAAGCTTAAAGCGCAGGGCGGCCTGTGGGGTGCCGTGGGTAAACTGGGTATTTTCCCGATTATCGTGCTGGCGATTGTGGTGGCTCCGCTGTTTGGTGAGGCGCCTTGGCCAGACGTTGAGTGGGGCTTTAGTCAGCCTGATTTCGCGCTGATGTTCAGTGAATACACGGTATTTGGCGTTGGTTTACCTCCGTTGATGATGTTTTTAACGGCCATTCCGACCGTTATTGCGGCCTACATTGTGCTATTTGGCGATGTGCTTCAAAGCAAGGCACTTTTGGAAGAGGCTGATGAGAAGCGCCAGGATGAAAAAATTGACTATAACCCTAACCGCGCTCATATGATTTTTGGTGGGCGTAACTTTGGGATGAGTATTTTTGGCCCTGATGTGGTGATGTGTGGTCCGCTTTGGGCAGCGATGCATGTGGTAACGGTTGAGCGTTATAAGCAGGGCAAAGCGGCGATGAACTCTATCTTCGGTGGTTCTGGTTCGTTTCGCTGGGGGACGAATACGGGGCTGTTGTTGCTGCCGATCGTGAGCCTGGTGGAGCCTATTCTGGGGATTGCGCTGGCGCTGACGCTGTTGATTCAAGGCTATGTCAGTGTGCGCATCGGCATTATGGAAGCGCGCAGTCAGCGGGACTTGGGTATCGCGGGCATTATCGCGGCCATGCTGGTGATAAAGGGCGCTACCTGGGCCTTTGGGGTGGGCATTTTACTTTGCGTGTTAATTTACGGTAAGCGCTTCTTCTCCGGGGAGGTGGATAAAACCTTCGTTAAGGATTGGGATGAGGCATCCCAGCCCGTCGAGGATCCTGAGCCGGAAGTGCCATTGCGCAAATAACAGTCTCTGCCTTTATAGTGGTTTAACCGTCAAAAAAAGGTTAGAAAACCAGCGTTCACCGCTTAGGCGGTGGACCTGGCCTGTGAGAGGAACTGTTATGCAACGGATCGAAGAGGGGCTTTCACTGGAAGCCGCCCTGCCGTTATTTGATTTACACGGCACTGATGCGGTGGAAGTCTTTGATACCCAAGGCCAGGTGATTGGGGTGTTGACCCGTACCGATATCGAAAAGGCGCAATGTGAGGCGGCGTTGGGCCAGCTGGTGGGCGAGTGTATTCGCTACCGTGTCACCGGTATTAAACCACCGGTGGAAGCTGAAAGCGTAGATGCTTTTGGTTTTGACCAAGAGCCGATGCGTTCACTGTTGGATGCTTTGCATGACGGGGTTTATATCACCGATGCCAACGGTATTACGGTAACGATCAATAAAGCCTATGAGCGTATCACCGGCATTTCGCGCGCTGAGGTAGTGGGCTTTCATATGGCGGATTTGGTGAAAGCGGGGTTTATTTCAAAATCCGCGTCGTTGGAAGTCATCCGTGAACGCCGCCCGATTACGCTGGCGCAGACTATCCACAACAGCCGCAAGATCGTGGTCACTGGAACGCCTATGTTCAGTGCCGATGGCTCGATTGCTTATGTGGTTACCAGTGTTCGGGATATCACTGAGTTGCTACTGGCGAAACATGCCCAAGAGCAGCTAGAGCAAATTCAGCGCATCCGCGAGGCATATAAAGTGCCCGAGGTTATGGCGCTAAGCGCGCCGGGGGTGATCACCAGCCAACAAACGGAGCCCTGCTTTGCGCTTGCCAGTCGAGTCGCGAAAACAACGGCGAAGATTCTGATTCACGGTGAAACTGGCACCGGTAAAACGCTGTTGGCCCGCTATATACATCAGCAAAGCGACCGTGCGGATGGACCTTTTATGGAGCTTAACTGTACGGCATTCTCTGAAGGGTTGCTGGAAGCGGAGCTGTTTGGTTACACCGCAGGCGCATTTACCGGGGCATCCCCTAGAGGCAAACAGGGGTTATTGGATGTGGCTCATGGCGGTACGCTTTTTCTGGATGAAATTGGCGATTTACCTCTCGCATTGCAGGTGAAGCTGCTCAAAGTGGTGGAAGAAAACCGCTACCTGCCAGTAGGGGGAACGGTTTTTCGTCATGCCAACGTACGTCTGATTACCGCTACCCACCAGGATTTGAATGAACGGGTCAAGCAAGGGCTTTTTCGCGAGGATCTGTTTTATCGCATTAGCGTGGTGCCGCTCTGGCTGCCCCCTTTGCGGCAACGGCGCGATGAGGTGATTCCATTGCTGAACTATTACTTAGACCATTTTAATCAGTTGCATGGGGTAGAACGGGTCTGGAGCCCCGAGGCGTTGGAGTTACTTTCTAGCTATTCGTGGCCTGGCAATATTCGTGAGCTGATCAACTTAACCGAGCGTTTATCCGTCACGGTTTCAGACGATGAGATAACCGCAACGGCACTGCCGAACGAGATATTCCCAAGCACTCTGTTTAGCCAACCGCCCGTGAGTGGTGATCTTCGCCAGCAGGTAATGCAGTTTGAACAGCAAGTCATTCAACAGGCGCTTGCTCGCCATGGTACGACCCGAGCGGCAGCCGCTGCATTGGGCATCGATCAATCTACGCTGGTCAAAAAACAGCGACGTTGGCGTCAAGAACTTATCTAACCTTCACTTTGAAAGGAAAAATAATGTCTATCTCCAAGCAAACGTTTTTTAAACAAGACGCGTATATTAACGGCCAGTGGGTGGCCGCAACGGATGGCAGTAGTGTCGCGGTCACCGACCCTGCTAGCGGTGAGACGCTTGGCCATGTCCCTAGCTTGAGTGCGGAGCAAGTCAGTCAGGCTATTGACGCTGCAAATGCCGCACTGCCTGCTTGGCGTGCTAAAACCGCGGCGGAACGTTCGCAGCTTTTAAAACGCTGGCATGCACTGATTATGGAAAATGAGGCAGCGCTAGGCGAGCTGATGACCTTGGAGCAAGGGAAGCCGTTAAAAGAGGCACGCGGTGAAATCGGCTATGCGGCCAGCTTTATCGAGTGGTTCGCTGAGGAGGCGAAGCGATTATACGGCGATACTATTCCCGGTCATGCGACTGATAAACGCATCATTGTTACCCGCGAGCCGGTGGGCGTTTGTGCGGCGATTACGCCGTGGAACTTCCCTGCGGCCATGATTACCCGCAAGGTGGCGCCTGCCTTGGCGGCGGGTTGTACGATTATCGTTAAGCCCGCTATGGAAACCCCATTGACGGCGCTTGCGCTAGCGGCGTTAGCCGAGCAAGCGGGCATTCCTGCCGGGGTGATTAATATTGTTACTGGTGATGCCAAAACGATTGGCCCCGTGCTGACAGATAGCCCGATTGTGCGCAAACTGAGCTTTACCGGTTCTACCCCAGTGGGCGCGCATTTAATGGCTGCCTGTGCTCCAACGGTCAAAAAGGTGTCTCTTGAGCTTGGCGGTAATGCGCCCTTTATTGTGTTTGACGATGCCGATATTGAAGATGCGGTTACCGGAGCGCTAGACAGTAAGTTCCGTAATGCTGGGCAAACCTGTGTCTGCGCTAATCGTATTTATGTGCAAAGCGGTGTTTACGACGCATTTGTTGAACGTTTGGCCCAGCGCACCAGTGAACTGAGTGTCGGTAAAGGTAGCGCCGAAGGCGTAGAGGTGGGGCCACTCATCTCTGAAAAGGCGGTAGAGAAAGTTGAAGCCCATTTGCAGGATGCACTCGATAAAGGTGGTCGCTTAATCACCGGTGGTAAGCGACACGCCTTAGGCGGTACCTGGTTTGAGCCAACAGTTGTGGCTGACGTAACCGCTGACATGGCATGTGCTCGCGAGGAAACCTTTGGGCCATTGGCGCCGGTATTCAGGTTTGAGACGGAAGCGGAGGTTATTCGTCAGGCCAATGATACGGAGTATGGGTTAGCGGCGTATTTCTATGCTGAAAGCGTGTCACGGATCTGGCGCGTATCGGAAGCACTGGAGTACGGCATGGTGGGCATTAATACGGGGCTCATCTCGACCGCTTCGGCGCCTTTTGGGGGTGTCAAATCGTCGGGCATCGGTCGTGAGGGCTCACGCTATGGCATCGATGAATACACCGAGCTGAAGTATCTGTGTTTGGGTATTAAGCAAATGGCTGAATAACAAACACTTAAGGGTATAAAGGTCGTTTTATTTACGCGCTCTCTGTGAGGCGTTCTTTGAAGCCCACTAGACTTTTAGTCTAGTGGGCTTCGTATTACTACGGAAGCTCTGAAAAAGTCACTGCCATCAGCGATAATACGGCTATCGTCATACTCGATTTGTACGACTTCAATATGGTCAGTCCCGCCCCGGGAGATCTGCTCGTAAGTGGGGTTTTCAAGCTCGCCGCCCATGTAGCCTGAGATAGTGGCACTCACGCCCACCTGTTTATCGTAAGGAGGCTCCATGCACCAGAAGCAGCCGCCGGCAAAGGTGGCTTCTGCATTGGACTGCGCTTGGAGTGATGCGCTCGCAAAACCGGCAACGGCCATTACGCACAGGGTTAAGGGGCGAATATTGGGAAATCGGATCATTGCAAACACTCCGGTGGAGGTGGCGAGTCAAAGCTCGTTATTGAGTCCATTAGTGTCGAGAGGTTCCGCTTCCTTACAGCGACCTTAGCCGATGCGGCCACACCGTATCGAGGGTGTCTAGTGCGGCTTTAATCGTGGGCTCGGTGGCGCGGTCGCTGCGCCAGATCAGGCTTAATGCGCAGGGCAGGCGAACGTTGTCTGCCACCGCCAAGCCGCTCTCTTGGCGTTCGGCCATGGCTAGCGCGTCTCGCGCTAGGCTCAGGCCCACGCCTGCACGTACTAAATCCAGCATACACGCCTCTTGGTCGACCTGTGCAACACGGTTCGGGGTCGCGCCGCTTGCGGCCAGCGCCCGCTTAAGTAGTCGCGAATGCGCTGACACGGTGGGGGTCACAATCCAGGGCAGTTGCGCAAGCGCCTCCCAGCGGGTGTCGGTAAGTTTGGCTTCCCAGCCCGGCGGTGCCACCACGTGGTAGTGAAAGTGAGTTAACTCCCGCCACGCCAGGGCGCTATTGTCGGTACCTTCGCCGGGCGGGGCGAGAAAAAAGCCCACATCCAACTCCCCTTGCTCAACGCTGTCCAATACGCTGCCGCTCATGCCGTGGTGAAGCTCGGTTTCCAGCTGTGGCGCGCGGGCCATCAAGCGGCTGAGAAAATCGCCCAAGCGAATAAATTCCGGGTCAACAATGGTGCCAATGCGCAGCTTGCCCCGCAGCGTGCTGTGTAACGCGCTGGCGCTCTGCTCAAAGGCCAGCGCGCTGGCCAGGGCATTTTCAGCGGCCGGTAGCAAGGCGTAACCATCGGCAGTCAGCGTTAACCCTTGTGGGCGGCGGGTAAACAGCGTTAGGCCCAGATGCAGCTGTAGCTGCTTCAACTTTAGGCTAACCGCGGGCTGGGTCAAATGAAGCTGCTCGGCCGCCTTTGAGACGCTGCCGGTATGGGCAACGGCCACAAAGGCCCGCAGCGTGGCGTACTCCTGCATGGTGGTGAACCTTCATTGTTATGTTATTAGCAAAGCTTATATCTGGGTTAAAAATTACTCAATTGCTTGGCCTGTTAGGCGGGGTAGTCTAGTGATCATCCTCCGATCACTTAAGCTTTTGTTATAAAGGTAGCGACAATGACAACCAACGCCATCCATCATTTTATTAACGGCCAACGCAGCGAAGGCGCCTCCGGCAGCGCCCAGGATGTCTTCAACCCTGCCACTGGGCAGGTCACTGGCCGCGTTGCCCTGGCTTCGGCCGCCGATGTGGACACCGCCGTGCAAGCCGCCCAGGCGGCATTTCCAGCCTGGGCCGATACGCCGCCCATTCGCCGTGCTCGGGTCATGTTCAAATTTCTGGAGCTGCTAAACGCCAATAAAGATGCCCTGGCCGAAGCAATCACCAAAGAGCACGGCAAGGTATTTACCGATGCCCAGGGCGAAGTGGCACGGGGTATTGATATTGTCGAGTTTGCCTGCGGTATTCCCCAGCTATTAAAGGGTGATTACACCGAGCAGGTCAGCACCGGCATTGATAATTGGACCGTGCGTCAGCCGCTGGGCGTAGTGGCGGGTATTACGCCATTTAACTTCCCGGCAATGGTGCCGATGTGGATGTTCCCCATCGCCATTGCTGCCGGTAACACCTTTATTCTCAAGCCCAGCCCGCTGGACCCTAGCGCTTCGCTGATGATTGCCGACCTGTTGCAGCAGGCGGGCCTGCCGGATGGCGTGTTCAATGTGGTGCAGGGCGACAAGGACTCCGTGGAAGCACTGATTGACCACCCTCACGTTAAAGCGCTGTCGTTTGTCGGCTCCACGCCCATTGCCAACCTGATCTACGAGCGTGGCGCCAAGCACGGTAAGCGCGTACAGGCACTGGGTGGGGCGAAAAACCATATGGTGGTGATGCCAGACGCCCATCTGGATAAAGCGGTGGATGCGCTGATTGGTGCGGCCTACGGTAGTGCCGGCGAGCGCTGCATGGCGATTAGCGTGGCCGTGCTGGTAGGCGATGTGGCCGATAAAGTGGTGCCGATGCTCACCGAGCGTGCCAAGGCGCTGAAAGTGAAAGATGGCATGCAGCTAGATGCGGAGATGGGGCCCATCGTGACCCGCCAGGCACACCAGCGGATTACCGGCTACATCGAAAAGGGCGTGGCAGAAGGCGCGCAGCTGATTGTCGATGGGCGCGAGTTTGATAGCACCCAAGCGGGCAAGGGCTGTGCTGACGGTTTCTGGATGGGCGGCACGCTGTTCGACCACGTCACGCCAGAGATGACTATCTATAAAGAGGAGATATTTGGCCCTGTGCTGGTGTGCGTGCGCGTACCGGATGTGGCGACCGCCATCCAACTGATCAACGACCATGAGTTTGGTAATGGCGTGAGTTGTTTTACTGAAAGCGGCAGCGTTGCCCGCGAATTTGGCCGCCGTATTCAAGTAGGCATGGTCGGCATCAACGTACCGATTCCAGTGCCTATGGCGTGGCACGGTTTTGGCGGCTGGAAGCGCTCGCTGTTTGGCGATACTCACGCGTATGGCGAAGAGGGCGTGCGCTTCTACACCAAACAGAAGTCGATCATGCAGCGCTGGTCGGACTCCATCGACACGGGTGCTGAGTTTGTGATGCCGACGGCGAAGTAACGCCTGACCGTTACGGGAGCCAAGCCCATGCCAACAAATACAACCACTCATCCCACCGCAGAAGCGTTTGATTACATCGTGATTGGCGCAGGCACCGCAGGGTGCCTGATGGCCAATCGGCTAAGCGCCGACCCTGCAAACAAAGTGCTGCTGATTGAAGCGGGTGGTCGGGATAACTACCACTGGATCCATATTCCAGTGGGCTACCTTTATTGCATCAATAACCCGCGCACCGACTGGCTGTTTCGTACTGAGCCGGACAAGGGGCTTAATGGCCGCTCGCTGATCTACCCCCGAGGTAAAACCCTGGGGGGCTGCTCCAGCATCAACGGCATGATCTACATGCGCGGCCAAGCGCGGGATTACAACCACTGGGCGGAGGTTACCGGTAGCGACGAGTGGCGCTGGGAGAACTGCCTGCCGGACTTTATCAAACACGAAAACCACTACCGGCTGGATGAAGGTAGCGACGGTGATGAGACTTACCGTGCTTTTCATGGCCATGGCGGCGAGTGGCGGGTCGAGAAGCAGCGCCTGAAATGGGAAGTGTTGGATGACTTTGCCGAAGCAGCGGTGCAGGCGGGAATTCCCCGCACCGACGACTTCAACCGGGGTAGTAATGAAGGGGTTGCCTATTTTGAGGTAAACCAACGTGACGGCTGGCGATGGAACACCGCTAAGGCCTTTTTACGCAGCGCGCTAAAGCGCGACAACCTGACGCTTTGGCACTCGACCCAGGTGAATCGGCTCTGCTTCGACCGTGATCAGGCCGTCCCGCGCTGCGAAGGAGTCGAAGTGGTGCGAGCAGGCAAGACTCTGCGCGTGCAGGCCAGCAAGGAAGTCGTGCTGTGTGCTGGCGCGATTGGCTCGCCCCACCTGCTGCAGCTATCGGGCATCGGGCCTGCTGAGCATCTACGCGAGCACGGCATTGAGGTAGTGCACGACCTGCCTGGGGTGGGCGAAAACCTGCAAGATCACCTCCAGATTCGCTCGGTGTATCGTGTCAGTAATGCCAAAACGCTCAATGCTATTGCCAGTACGCTGTGGGGCAAGGCGGGGATTGGCTGGGAGTATGTGACTAAGCGCACCGGGCCGATGAGCATGGCGCCTTCTCAGCTTGGCGCGTTTACCCGCAGTTCTGACGATCAGCCGTATCCCAATATTCAGTATCACGTGCAGCCGCTCAGCCTAGAGGCCTTTGGGCAGCCGCTGCATCCGTATCCGGCCATTACCGCGAGCGTATGCAACCTGAATCCTACCAGCCGAGGAACGGTGCGTTTGAAAAGCGCCGACCCGCGTCAGGCACCGGCGATTTCGCCGAACTATCTCAGCACGCCGGAGGATCGCAAGGTGGCGGCTGATTCGCTGCGGGTAACCCGGCGTATCGCCGAACAGCCTGCCTTCGCTAAATATTTGCCTGAAGAGGTAAAGCCGGGCGTTGAGTATCAAACCGATGACGAGCTAACGCGGCTAGCGGGAGATATTGGCACGACGATTTTTCACCCGGTCGGCACCACGCGGATGGGCAAACGTGATGACCCAATGGCGGTAGTGGATGAAAAATTGCGGGTACTTGGGGTGGTGGGATTACGGATCGCGGACGCGGGCGTAATGCCTACCATCACCAGTGGAAACACCAATTCGCCCACGTTAATGATCGCTGAAAAAGCAGCTGGATGGATTTTTAAAGAAAATTCATTGCATTGACATTTTTTTTCATCATAGTGTTGACGTGCGGCTTGGTTAAGCGCATGCTGAATGCAGTTGGTTAGCAAGTCGAACGTTGTCAGCAGTATCGAAACGCTCTAGCGTTGAGTCTGGTGAAAGTTTCTTGTTCTACCCACTGCAACTCGGGTATTACCCGGCTCTACATTAAGCTTTATCGAGGATTTCGATCATGGCAACTGGTACCGTTAAGTGGTTTAACGACACTAAAGGCTTCGGCTTCATTTCTCCGGACGACAATGGCGACGACCTGTTCGCTCACTTCTCCGAAATTCAAGCTGACGGCTTCAAAACTCTGCAAGACGGCCAGAAGGTTTCCTTCGACGTCACCCAGGGTAAAAAAGGCCTTCAGGCTTCCAACATCAAAGTTCTGTAATCTGAACGAATGATGTTGTCAGCTGACCTACGGGTCAGTCTGTAGAAAAACCCCGCCTTCGTGCGGGGTTTTTTGTTGTGCGCCAGGCACGGCGCGTAGCGCCTTGATAGGCGCTGTTCCTGGGGGTGGTGCCTCAGGATGACTTGGGGGTGAAAGTCCCCTGCACGCCCGGTAAGGGGAAGTGCTAGCCGACGGC
>NZ_JAMXSJ010000041.1:0-22090 GCF_024124725.1 Halomonas sp. Ps84H-12
CCGGCGTGGCTGGTGAGGGTGCGGCGACTGGCGCGGAACTTTATGTTGGGCATGGCACTGTCTGGGTGAATGGCGATAATGGCTATATTGCCATGCAGGTCAGTGGGTTAGAAGTGCTTCCGGGGGCGGTCTCACGGATTCAGGCACTATCTAACAACACCAAAGTAAATTTGCGCATTGATGCTATATTTTGGCAGCCAGAGCGAGAAAAACAGTTTCATCGCTAACTGATTAAAAGATTAAAGCAGTCATAGACAGTGCTTTTAAGTGCCTAAGTTGGATGAAAGTAACTAATTATCAGCTTGGTAAAGTAATTTTCGGTTAGCCATCGGCATCTCCTTCAACCTTATTACGTCCACTTTGCTTTGCCTGATAGCTGGCCATATCGGCACGACTAAGAATGTCGTCGATTGTCTTATCACCTTGATGGAAATGACTCACTCCAATACTAGCGGTGACTTGCCATTGGCGTCCTTGCGCCTCAATCGAGCTTTCCGCAATGCTTACACGCAGAGACTCGGCAATGGTGAGCGCACGTGCTGGAGTACAGCCAGGCAACAATACGGCAAATTCATCCCCTCCTTGTCGAGCGGCATAATCCCCTACTGTGAAGCAATATTTAGAAGAAGCATCTAGAAATGGTGGGCCCAGTAGGACTTGAACCTACGACCAAGGGATTATGAATGCAACAAAACAAACTTTTGGATCGCACCCGCAATGCGTAAACAAAGTCTTTTCAATGAGTTAGGGTTTTCCATGGTTTACATTACTCACATGGTTTTCACCCTGTTAGCAGCCAAATGGCAACCGCATGACAACCAGCTGGCAACCAAATCACTGCCAGCCACGGCAAAATATAGGGTCGATAATTGATAACTCAAAATGTACTATGTACACTAAAATACGCACTGGCTGAAAGAAGTCCCCTAACATGAGTCATGCGATTGAATTTATCGAAACTCCGACGTTCACACGCCAGATCCAGGCCATTGCGACAGACGATGAATTAAAGGAACTGCAGCGCACCCTGATTGCTCAACCCGACAAAGGTGACCTGATCCAGGGCACGGGTGGCCTGCGTAAAATACGCATGACGCTGGGCAACCAAGGTAAGAGCGGCGGTGCAAGGGTTATCTACTTTTTGGCAACGGCAGAAAGAGTTTATCTGATACTGGCATACCCAAAGAGCGTCAAAGATAACTTAACGCCCGCTGAAAAGGCCACACTGAAAACACTGACCCACCAATTGAAGGGGGAGGTTTCCAAATGAGCATTTTTGACGAACTGCAAACATCGCTGCAGGAAGCAGTTGAGATCAAACAAGGCAAAACGCAAGCCAGCCGCATCACACGCCATGAAGTGGCTGATGTGAAAGCTATTCGCACCAAGTTACACGTCTCGCAAGCCGAGTTTGCCGAGGCGATGGGCACCAGTGTAGACACCATCAAAAGCTGGGAAACCAAACGCCGTAACCCTACAGGGTTAGCCGCTAAGGTACTGGCGACGATTCAGAATGACCCTGCGTTTTTTGAAGAGCTGGCTTCGCACTAAAGCAATATCGACCATAAGCAAGCATCATATGGGCGAGCTCAAGGAGCTTTATATTGTCGGTAGCTGCCGAACACGCAGATCCACATCAACTGTCAAGTATGACTTGACAGTTGATCGCCCTCGAGCAGCTTACGGACCTACCACATCCATCAGCTTGGCGTAGTCTGTTACCACGTCGTACTTCACTTTATCACCGGTGACCTGCTGACTGATCTCGGCGAAGAACTTGCGAGCACATTCAATCTTGGTTTTTTCGATCTCGCGTAGTTTCATGGACGACATTGAGCCCTTGGTTTCAGCGACAAAGTAGATGTGTTTGACGTTACCTTCTCGGAATGAAATAGCCCAGTCTGGGTTGTAGTCGCCCACCGGGGTAGGAATCAGGAAGCCACGTGGCAACTTGGCATAAACCACCACCTCAGTGCTGGTATCGAGCTCTTTGACAAAGCGACGCTCAACGTCAGAATCAGTAATGGCGTAATCGTAGACATGATTCTTCAGCTTCTGCGTAGCACGTGAGAAATCCTGCCCTGTTTGGCTAGCCATGAAGATATCCACATCATACCGCTCATCCACTTCATCATAAGCCAAGCGCTCGATGACCATGGCGGCTTTCTGCTCAGTGATCAACCGAGAAGCCTCGGCAATGAAATGCTCCGGATTTTGCTGGAACTGCTTAAACACCGCCTCCTTGATGCCTTGCAGTACGCGAGCAGTCGTCTGACGGGTCAACTGTGCATTGGCTGCCACTTTACCCAATAAGTCATAGCGAACCAGCGAGTGGATAGAGTTACCATATTCCGTGGCCGTTTCCTCAACCTTGAAGCCTTCACCTTTTCTCAGTTGCTCGTCAGTCAGTCCATCCTGCTGTATGCCTTTCTGCACAGTATATTGCAGCGGCGTCACGCGCAGCGCCTGGTTCAGGGACGCAATACACTTTTGAACCAGCTCATCCGAGTCGAATTCGACACGGTACACCGCTTTGCGGTTGATACGCTGCCATAGCGCCTGGAATTCTTTTTTGTCGAAGTTAGCGTTGAGGGGGTTGGTTTTGGGTTTACGGCCATCCTCGATCTTCGGCAGTTGAGCATCGCTGAACACACTGTCGATCAAGTCAAACACCTGATCGGCATAAGGCTTCAGGTCATCCGGTAGATCGGCCAAGGTACCCTGCTTTTTGGCATTGTGATAATCATCCGTGATTTGGTCATCATTATCGGTATAGTCGTTCTTTACCAGGTAACGGTAAATCTGTTTGGCCATAGCGGCCGTCACATCTATCGGGCCTTCTTCGGTGAGTAACTGCTTACCAGTAAAGTAGGCTTCTGTTGCCTGGCGCGGCCGAGCACTCAACGTATCACCAATCTCCTGCTGAAGCCCTGCTACGAAGTCTTTATAGCTTTCACTGGCAATCACGGTCAGTACGTTGATGTCATGTACGATGGCCGGGGTATCCATGCGGTCACCGTGCTGATCCACCGACAAACGTAACCCACGCCCCACTTCCTGACGTCGAGAAATAGTATTGTCACTGTGCTTGAGCATGCACATGACAAAGACGTTGGGGTTATCCCAGCCCTCGCGCAGGGCCGAGTGGGAGAAGATAAATCGCGTCGGCTCATGGAAGGACAGTAAGCGTTCCTTATCCTTCAAAATCAGGTCGTAGGCATCCACATCGTCAGAGTCAACTGAGCGCGCCCCGACAGCCGGATCTTTCAGGCGGTTGGTCTTCTTGTCGATGGAGAAGTAGCCGTTGTGCGTGCTCGCCGCGTCGATACCGTCCAGATACTGCCGGTAGGCTTCATTATCGATGGCCAGCTCAGATAAATATTCATTCTTTAGCAGCTGATACTCTTCTTCGAAGATACGGGCGTACTCGCCCTTCTCATCCGACTGGTCATAGTCGCGGTACTTGGCCACCTCGTCGATAAAGAACAGCGACAGTACCTTGATGCCCTGGGCAAACAACTGCTTTTCCCGATCCAGGTGGGCCTTGATGGTTTCACGGATCTGGATACGCCGGATGTCTCGCTCGGACATATCGCCGTTGGCTTCACCGGCTTGCAAAACCTGCCCGTTGGTGAACTCTACGGTATCGTTAGTGGCATCGATCTGGCTAATAGTGAAGCCGTCACGGTATTGGTCCAGCTCGCCGGACTCGGCAAACAGGTCATCGCGAAACTGCAGGCGGCGTAGCTGACGCTTGATCACACCCGACTTGAGTTTCACCTCCAGCTCGATACGAGCAACGGGCGCCTTTCTGGAAATATCGATGCCTTCCAGATACAGATAAGCATTTGTTCCAGCCAACCCCCGCGTCTGAATACCACGCACGGCGATCTTTTTGACCAGTTTCTGGTTGTAGGCATCCAGCGCATCCAGGCGGTGAATACGGTTGTGCTGGGTTCGGTGTGTGGCCGAATAACGCAGGATCATCAGCGGCTTGAACTGGGGCAAGGCTTCCATCGTGGCCTTACCTTCCATCTTCTGCGGTTCATCCAGAATCAGAATCGGCCGGTTGGCGGCGATCACATCTATCGGCTTGCGAGACTGAAAGTCATCCAGCTCGTCGTAGATTCGGCGGTTGTCCTTGCCCCGCGCGTTGAAGGCCTGGATGTTCATCACCATGACGTTGATACCGGCATCTGATGAAAAGCTTTCCAGCTCGTGCAGTCGCTTGGAGTTATAGATGAAGAAGCGCGCCTTCTTGCCATAACTCTCGGTAAAGTGATCTGCGGTGATCTGAAGGGACTTGTATACACCTTCACGGATGGCAATGGACGGCACCATGATGATGAACTTGCTCCAGCCATAGCGTTTGTTCATCTCGAAAATTGTCTTGATGTAGCAGTAGGTTTTGCCAGTGCCGGTCTCCATCTCCACGTCCAGATGGATGCGTGTCGCTGCCAGAGCATCCTTTTTGTAGGCCGCCTTGACGGGCACCCGGTTACCCTTTTTGTCGTAGGTAGTGAATTCGGTCAACGACTCAGCAACCGGCAAGTTCTGCCGACGTTGAACAGCCTGGATATTCTCCAATACCTTAGCTTCGCTGATGGCCAGGTCAGCGTTCTTGAAGCCTTCGTTATCAAAGGCGCTGGCTTGCGAACGTTGGCCTGGGTCAATCCGGTAAGTGAGGCCATCATGCATGGGTTGATGGACGAAACAGTCCACCACGGAATCCACGGCATGGGTCTGGTAGGCCTGGGTTTTAAACTTCAGCTTCATGGCAATCCTTTCTGCAGTCTTTCTGCATTCCTTTCTGCAATGTACGTATATTTATGGCTTGCAGAAAGAAGTAAGCGTTTGTTTAGTAAGTATTTATCGAATTTAAGCGTTGCTTTTTCTTTCTGCAAGCTGCCAAATTGGATGCCCTCTGGAGCCTGAATTATGAATGCGCCCGCGCCGCCTCAGTTTGGTGACCAGGTTGCTGATTTTTGTGCGCTTCTGCTCAGGAGACAGGCCGTCACTGAGTTTGTCCATTAACAGCTTGTCGATTTCCGAGCGGGTAGCGTGCCCGAACTTCTCAAGGTAATCGATCAACAGCTTCGCGTAGAACTCGTCGTCCTGGGCGCGTGTGCGTATGTAATCCACTTTGTCTGACGTGGCCTTTGCCACTTTTGCGGACACATATAAATTGGGCTTTCTTCCTTCGATCAAGCCAGCGCGGCGAAGACGTGTGATCGCTTCATCAGGCAATGGCAGCTTTTTCTGCACACGGTCCAGGGCCAGGATGTCGGCTAAAGGTAGGTCGGTTTTCTGGATTAGCAGGCGGCTGTAGGCCGGGTCCACAACGCCCCCATAGATGGTCAATCGCACTGCACTAGCTTCACTCAGGTCGTAGTCCGGCATAGGAAAGTATCGCTTGGCCTGGCGGGCATACATATCGTGGATGCCAAAGCCCATGGTGTCGATCATGTTCAACTCGGCCATAGCCTGGGCCAGGAAGGGGTTGCGATACTTTCGGGGTACCCGGTTTCCTTCAAGATAGTCGCCTGGTTGACCCTCAAAAAACATGCCCTCGTTCTCGAATACCAAGCGGTCCGGCTGTTCAATAACAATAACCCGACCATTCCGTGTGTAGTCCTGGTGCGCAATGCAGTTATGCAAGGATTCCAGCACGATCTTCTGATCGTATTTGGCCACTTCTATAGGCAGTAGTTCGTCCTGTGGTAGCAGGCGCAGCTGAATATTACGGATGCGACGATAAAGCCAGGAAGTGCTCAACAAGAAAGGAGGGGAGAAATGCTCGTAAGCCCGCTCGGGACCTTCCAGCTTCCAGGTCATCTGGGCAGGGTGTGGAGAAAGCTTCCATGTGGACTCTGGCTTGCCTAAAAGTAATAGCGTCGTGCGGGTAATTGTTCCGTTCTGAGTGACTCGGGCACGATCCAGGAATGTGGAGAGCGGCCACGCTTCCACCTCTTCGGCCGCGAAACGGTTGGCGTACTTTTTTGCGAAGGCTTTTCGAGCCCTCTGCAGTGCAGCTTCATCCAGGTCCTCAAACGTTGCGCTTGACACTGGCTGGGCTGTCCAGTCTTCGGCAATAGTTTGCTGGCGGATTTCATCTTGTTTGGCGAAGCCCAATGGCACGAGGCTTTCACCCGCTCGGGAGTAATAATGGCCTTTCCAAGCAATTGGTATGCCGCGCGGGGCAGCCGGAATTTCAAACAGTACCACCCGACCGGCGGTGTCTTCCAATACATGAATGTTACGGAAGGTCACGCTCGGTTCCGTGCTTTGGGCAATTTGATGCTTTAGCCCATTCAGGCGATCAGCTTCTTCTCTGTAGTGAGTGCCTGAAATCGCACGTGTTTTGTTATTAACGCCAAAAACCAGCCAAGCGCTTTCCTGCCCTGAGAGGTTGGCTTCATTGCTCAAAGCCGAGAAGTACTCACCAATCCTATCGGTCTTGTAGTTCTCGTCGGCCTGCTTGAACTCCACCACCTCGTTTTCCCAGGTGCCGATCAGGGTATTAAGCAGCGTTTTGAGAGCTAGCTGGTCCATACTGCGATCCTCAGAGGCTTCTGACTTCAGTGCTGGGCGACAGCTGACGGAAGATCTGCTCGACGTTGATCTTCACCGCATCGGAGACAAAGCCATTGTCACGGAACACCACCCGCAGTGGTTCATGCTTGGCCAGTTCCTTGACCAGTTCTTCGGTAATATCAGTATCGAAGCAGGCGACCAGGGCATTGTCATCGACGAAGAACACCGTCTTGCCATGCAAGGATTCGCGGCGAATCGGCAGGGTCAGATCCACACCCCAGTCCACCAGCACCTGGAACAATAGGTCTTCCGGCGTGCGGTCCGGTTTGACGTTGTCCACGGCTTCCAACAAGTCGCCTTGGGACAGCTGATCGGGGCGGTAGTAGATTTCCTTCATATTAGAAGTGTCTACTTTGAGTACGCGAAAACCCACGTCACGATTCCAGTTAGAGTGGAAGTCACCTTCAAGGATCCTTCGGCCAGCGCGACGAATACGTTCTTTGCTAATCGCAGCTATTGTGTCGTATCCAAGTTTAAATGCTTCAGATTCAGGATCACATTTCTCAGGAATTTGAACCATTAAAAATTTCCGAGAACTCCCATCAACAGCGTTCGCGTTAATCACGGCGTGAGCAGTGGATGCAGAGCCTGCGAAAAAGTCTAAAACTATATCCTTTTCTGCGACCCCCGCAACACCTATCAGAAACTCCAACAACTTCACGGGCTTTGCAAAGTCGAAGGGAATATTCAAGGACTTCAGCTCCGCAGAGCTTTGCCTATTCTCGAAACTCTGTACTAAATTTGATGGTACAGACCCTTTCTCCTGTTGATCTAATAGCCATAGCTTGTTGTAAAGGTTGTATTTGCTCTGCGCCCCGTTCTGATCAACTAAAGCGGAGCGAGAGGTTTCTTTGAAAATTATATTTCCAGCCTCCAACTCCTTCTTGTATCGATCATATGTCCATTTCCAAACCCCGTCTTCTGAAGTCGGTTTTACTTTGACACCTTCACGAATATCTTTAGGAAAATTTACTCCAGGAGGTATTACAAAACTTCCGTCCGGACACTCTATGTAATATCGTTGATTAGGACGGTGGTCGAGGCTAGCTTTGTATATACGCTCCTCACCATATAGCTCGCCATCTCTCGACCCACCCTCTTGGCGCTTATTGTAAAATCGCGAGATCTGCTCAGGGGTTAAAGGAACCCTAAAGTATTTGGTGTCCTCTATGGATCGGGCATACGTGAGAATGTAGTCAATGTTAGGGGTATAAAACCGACCCTTGGCGCCCCCGGACTTCATTACCCTTGAGAAGGTAACAATATAATTTTCCTGACCCAAGACTTCGTCACATACTTTTTTTAGGTTATGAAGCTCAGCGTCTCCGATTGATATAAAGATGATGCCGTCTTGGCATAATAAGTTTTTAGCCAGCTTGATCCTTGGGTAGATCATTGATAGCCAATCAGAATGAAATCTCCCATTGGTTTCAGGGTTGGCAACGAGTCGCTGCCCGCCGCTGCCCCTCTGTGCAGAGCGGATCAGAAAGTCGCCCTCGGACTCTGTGAAGTCGTCATCGTAGATGAAATCGTTTCCCGTATTATACGGGGGGTCGATATATATCATCTTGATTTTTCCCAGATAGGTCTCTTGAATTAGTTTTAGAGACTCTAAATTATCGCCTTCGACGAACAAGTTTTCGGTAGAATCAAAGTTTTCGCTTTCTTCAATAGACGGCCGAAGCGTTCCTAAGATCGGTGTATTCGCCAGCGCCAACGCCTCCCGTTTACCCGGCCAATCCAGTCGATAACGCTCTTGTGGACCTTCCACAATCGAATCACTCAGTTCCTGGCGAAGCTGATCAAAATCTACCGCCAGGCGTGTTTTCCCCGTCGCCTCATCCTTAGCTTCGGTCACACAGCCGGGGAACAGCTCACGAATCTTGGCAATATTTTCCTGGCTCAGATCCGGGCTGTGCATTTTCAGTTTTTCCATCGTATTGCTCTCAATTTCTCTGTGAAGCAGTCTGCTGTTGCATCAGCCGCTGCAGTTCCTGTTTGGCATCGCGCAGCTCGGCATTTATGGCTACGCGCTTGTTGAATTGTTTCTCGCGGCCTAGCCGCGTTCTGATCCGTTCGACTTGTTTCTGCTGGCTGACGATGGCCTCGGCAAGCTCAATATGCTGTTCCAGTGTCAACCGCTTGGGCTGTGTGGCGGGCGCTCCCGCGGTGTAGCCTACTGCCGCAACGTCGTGGACTTGTGAGGGAGGTGTGCGCAGATCCTCTGTAGCGCTGGCCACCCTGCCCTGAACTAACGGGCTGAGTAATTGCTCGTAAAGCCCTGCCATATCCAGTGCCACTGGGAGCGGCGGACGCGGAGAACTCTCCAGCTGCCAATCTGTTTCGAAATAGCTGCTCAGCACCCAATGGCTAATGTCCGCAGTGCTTCCGGGATTCTGTGCGGGCCTTTTGTAGGCTGCTACCAGCTTTACACGGCCGCTCTGTACCAGCTCAAAGATCAGCGGAAAAGGAATGGCGCGGTCGATGGCCTTGAGTACCTCGTGATCCAGACTGGCACCCTTGAGGCTAATGCGAAACACCTGAATTTCTGCCACCGCTGGCGTGGCTGGCAGATTGACCGTTTCCGGGGCCAGTTTGTAGGCCCAATTGATCTGCTCCACCTGCTGGACAAAGCGTTCCTTAAGGGCTGCACTGACGGCAGCATGCTCGTATATCTTGCTCTTGGGCACCACTCGGCCAAAGGCCGCCTGTTTCGGCCAGGCATAGAGGGTCATGCGGTGCTGCCCTCGATGACCAGAAACGCAATCAGCTCAAAATCATCCAGCCCCTGTATGGTGGTGGTCAGTGCCGTGGTGCGACCGCCACCAAACAGACTGTCGATGTCCTTTTCTTCCTTCACCTCGATCATGCTGCGAATGGCCTGGCTGAGCAGGTCGGAGTAGGGCTGCATATTGCGCCCATCTTGGGTGCGCTCGTTGAACAGCTGGCACAGGGCGCGGATGGGTTCATCCTTGCCCTTGCAACTACTGCGGACCAAGTCGAGCAGGCGCTTGACCTCGGTATGGTCGGCAATCACTTCACCGTCGTTCCCGATATACACCAGGTAATAGGGGTGCAGACGGTTCTGCTGGTTGACGTTGACGCTGTCGTGGATGTTTTTCAGGGCGAAAATAACGCCAGGCAGTAGGCCGACGTCTGGTTGCGCTGGAACGATGGCGTGCATGCCGAAAGGCACGTTATCCAGCTCGCCGTTGGCTTTCACATAGTTCAGCAGATCCATACGGAAGTCGTTCAGACCCAGATCGGTGATCGAGATGCCAGCTTTGACGTCTTCCAGCTCGATGACTTCATTTTGCAGGCGCTTGAGCTGCTCCTTGCGATAGGCAATATCACTGGATTTGGCGGTGAGCACGTTGTCATCACCGGTGGCAGTGACATCGGCGATCACCATGCGATTTTCTACCCGCTCCTTGAGGTTGATGTATTCATCCAGGCTGATATCCGGCCAGTAGTTGACCAGCTGGATTTGCTGGTTGGGTGAACCGATACGGTCGATGCGGCCGAAACGCTGGATGATGCGCACCGGATTCCAGTGAATGTCGTAGTTGATCAGGTAGTCGCAGTCCTGCAGGTTCTGGCCTTCGGAGATACAGTCGGTGCCAATCAGGATATCCAGCTCGCCGGGTTCATCCGGCAAGACGACGGCCTTTTCCTTGGAGCGTGGCGAGAACAGGGTCAGCAGACTCTGAAAGTCGTAGCCTTTTCGCAGGGTCGACTTGGGTGCGTCAGAGCCAGTCACCTTGCCGACATGCAGTCCGCGCTTCAAGGCCATCGGCGCAAGGTTGTCATACAAGTAATCGGCCGTATCGGCAAAGGCAGTGAAGATCAGCACCTTGCGATTGCCGGGGTTCAGCGGTTGGTCAATCTTGTCGTTGATCAGTTTGAGCAGGTGTTGCAGCTTGGTGTCATCCGCTGGAGCTACCTTGCGCATGGACTCCAACAGGTTGTCGATCAAGGCCAGGTCTGCTGCCAGGTCGTGACGCCAGGAGGGCAGGTCCATATCCGCCAGGCTGATCTGAACTTTTTTACCTACGGTAAATTCGTCCAGACCCGAGAAGCTCTCGTCGTCATCAAAGGCGTCGATATCATCCAGGTAGTCTCCCACTTGACCGGCTTTGCCGCTGGACTCGAAGGCGTCGATTGCTTCCAGTGTACGAGTAATGTTGCCGCTGAGCGACGCCAGTGTCAGGCGGAAAGCGGCCACGGAGCTTTCCAGACGTTTGAGCAGGTTGGTGGTCATCAGGGCCTGCAGGCTGCGCTCACGGTCGGCCTGGCGCAGCTTGCCTTTGCCACCTTCTACCTGGGTATCGTACAGCTCTTCGTACTTGCGCAACCGGCTGGGCAGGATGTAACTGATGGGGGCGTAGACTGAGAGCTTGAGCACCGATAACTGGCTGAAAATCTCGTTGAGGTCAGCCACATCCTGACGTTCAGTAATCGGGCAGTGGAACGACAGCGGCTTGCGGCGCTCGGGGAAGTGACCAATGTCGGTGGTGTCGTAAAAGGTCTGGATATGCTTGCGCGAGCGGGCAATGGTGACCGAGTCCAGCAGCTCGAAGAAGTCGAAGTCCAGGGCTTTGAGGATGGACGCTGCGGTGCGCTGCTCCGGGGGCAAGTCCGACCAGGCGTTGAAGGCCTTCTGTGCCCGGCGGAAAATCTCTTCCACACTGGTGTTGGTTTTCAGATGCTTGCCCAGGGCATCGGACTCACCCTCGTAGGCCAGCGCCAACTGGTTGCGCAGATCGACAAAGCGGTTGTTGACCGGCGTGGCAGACAGCATCAGCACCTTGGTCTTCACCCCGGCGCGGATAACCTTGTTCATCAGCTTCTGGTAACGGGTTTCACGGTCCTTGTAGACGTCGTTGTTGCGAAAGTTGTGAGACTCGTCGATTACCACCAGGTCATAGTTACCCCAATTGACCCGGTTCAAGGGCATGCCGAAGGACTCGCCCGAGGTGCGGGACAGATCCGTGTGGCAGAGCACGTCATAGTTGAAGCGGTCTTTGGCGAAAATATTGGTGGTCAGGTTGCTGTTGTAGTTGCGCCAGTTGTCCGCCAGTTTCTTCGGGCACAGCACCAGGACTGACTTGTTGCGCAGCTCGTAATACTTGACCACGGCCAGGGCAGTGAAGGTTTTGCCGAGGCCTACGCTATCGGCCAGGATGCAGCCGTTATAGGTTTCCAGCTTGTTGATGATGCCGGTGGCTGCGTCCTTCTGGTAGTTGAACAACTTGTTCCACACCAGGGTATCGCGATAGCCGGTCAGCTCATTCGGCAGCACGTCTTCGTCAACATCTTCCAAGAAATCCCGGAAGATGTTGTAGAGCATGATGAAGTAGATACGCTCGGGGGAGTTTTCCTGATAGACCGATTCGATGTGGTCGCAAATTGCAGCGGTAACGTCCTCTACCTTGTCAGGATCGTTCCAGATCTGGTCGAACAGCTGCAGGTACATCTGCGCATGGGCTGGCTCATCCATGCGATTGACGAAGTTCGAGACCGCATTGCCTTGCTGGTAACCAAGATCTACAGCAGTGAAGCCGTTGACCGGCATATAGGCAGTCGCTTGCTCCCGTCCTGCAACATGCACAAAGGGCTGCATGGGGGCCTTGGTCTTGTTGGACCGGAACCGGGCCTTTTGACGTATCCATTGCGCGCATTCACGGGCGACTGCCCGCTGGGTGAGCTTGTTGCGAAGCTGAATCTCAAATTCTGTGCCATATAGCCCGCTCTCGCGCTGGGACTTCGGGATGAAGAACTCCCGGCGCTCTTTTTTCAAGCGGTCAGTCACTTCGTTGGGTACGAAGGTGGGAGCCGTGAAGATGAACTGCAGGCTGTCGACGCCGGAAAGCTCTTTCTTCAGCGCTTCGAAGGCGTAGATAGAGAAGCAGGAGGCGGCAATCTTCAGCCTGGCACCTGGGGTGACGGTCGCTTTGAGGTCGTCGCCCAAGAGGCGGTTGATGTTGTCGATCATTTCCACTGTCTTCACCGTATGGGGCGATTTCGAGACATTGGCGACTATTCGTCACGCCCATCACTAACGCACTAAATATTCATTGCCGTTAGACAGTAATAAAAATGAGAGAAGATATAAATAGAAGGGAGCTAAAACATGGCAAAAGGAGCCAGAAATCAATAAATCGCTATCGAGGAAAAGCAGAACCTTTAGAAATGGTGGGCCCAGTAGGACTTGAACCTACGACCAAGGGATTATGAGTCCCCTGCTCTAACCAACTGAGCTATAGGCCCGAAAAGCGTGCATATAATAGCGAATGTAGGGGGGCGAGGCTACCCCTTGGTGCGCTATCTTAACGGCGTGATCGGCATTTTTTTCGGCACTAATGACCGGCGCTGGGGTCTGATGGTGAATGCTTCTATGGAGAATCGCTTTGAAAGCTTTGATGGCTCTTTTCCCGCTGCTGTTAGCGCTGCCGGTGCAGGCGGATTGGCAGCTTGATCCTGGCCAATCCCAGGTGCAGGCATCGATTACCCAACTGGATGGCGAGGCCCCGCAAACTCATCACCATCAGGTGAATAACTTGCAGGGCGATATTGCTGCCGATGGCACCCTGCGTCTGCCGCTGCGCTTGAGCCAAACCGATCTGCTCAGTCGCTTTGGAGAGCTGCCGCCATGGGTGGGCTTGCTGGCGAATACCACGCTGGTGACGCTGGTGGCGCAAATGCCGCCGGAGCGGTTAGACGGCTTGGATATTGGCGAGTCGATGGTGGAAACCCTCACCTTTCGGGTGCAAACCGACCTGATTAACCAAGAAGAGGCGGTGCCGCTGCGCTTTACCCGCGAGGGGTTGAACGAGGTGCGCGTGACTCACGCCGAACCCATGGCGTTGGATGGCAACGCGCTGATGGCTAACAGCACGGTGCGCACCGTGCTGTCGATGCTGGGCTACCAGCAGATCGATGAGCATGTGCCCGTCACGCTAAATGCGCTGCTGGTGAACCGCTAACGCTTGGCTTAGCCACTGATGAGCGCCTAGTGGCTAAGCGCTTCAACGTCGCCTGTCTGGGCGGCCCCGGTTTGTACCCGCCACTGGGCGGCATAATGGCCGTCCGCCGCTAACAGGCTGGCGTGGGTGCCGCGCTCCGCCACTTGGCCTTTCTCGATCACCACGATCTCATCGGCGTGCACGATGGTGGAGAGCCGATGGGCAATCATAATCACCGTGCGGCCGTGGGCAATGCGTTTTAGCGAGCGCTGAATGGCCGCTTCGGTTTCGTTATCCACCGCGCTGGTGGCTTCATCCAGCACCAGAATCGGCGGGTCTTTTAACAGCGCCCGCGCCAGTGAAAGCCGCTGGCGTTGGCCGCCAGAAAGTCGCACGCCCCGCTCCCCCACCGGCGTATCCAGCCCTTGGGGCAGCGTTTCGATAAAGCTCCAGGCTTCGGCGGTTTTGGCGGCGTCGATAATCGCGGCATCGTCGGCCTCCGGCTGGCCGTAGGCGATGTTGTCGCGAATGCTGCCTTCAAACAGATACACATCCTGGCTGACTAAGCCAATCGCTTGGCGAAGTGAGTGCATACTTACG
This sequence comes from Halomonas sp. Ps84H-12, assembly GCF_024124725.1. NCBI lineage: Bacteria > Pseudomonadati > Pseudomonadota > Gammaproteobacteria > Oceanospirillales > Halomonadaceae > Halomonas > Halomonas sp. Ps84H-12. The sequence continues at coordinate 14,160 of NZ_JAMXSJ010000041.1, forward strand.
TCGGTGATCGGCTGGCCATCTACCAACACACGGCCACTGGCAGGGTCGTAAAAACGCAGCAGCAGTTTGATCAGCGTTGATTTACCGGAGCCGGTGGCCCCCACTAGCGCCAGCGTATTGCCAGCGGGAACGTGTAGATCAACGCCGTTCACGCCTACTTGGCTAGCCTCATATTGGAAACTCACCGCTTCGAAACGCACGTCGCCTTTTACCGGGGCAGCCAAGGGCGTGGTGCTGTCGTCCTTTACGGTAATCGGCACTTCGAGCAAATCCAGAATCCGTTTGGTGCTGGCCATGGCGCGCTCGAACAGGTCAATCACCTGGGCAAGGCCGGTGAGCGGCCACAGCAGGCGCTGGGTCAGAAACACCAGCACGCCGTAAGCGCCCACGTTGAGGCTGCCGTTCAGCGCCATCATGCCACCAACAGTAAAGGTGGCGAGAAAGCCCGCCAAAATCGCCATGCGGATAACCGGAATAAACGCAGAACTGACTTTAATCGCGCGGCGGTTGGCTTCTACATAGGCTTCGCTAGCATCCCGCAGCCGCTCGGCTTCCCGCGCTTCGCTGGTGAAGCTTTTGATCGTGGCGATGCCGCTGAGGTTGTTGGAGAGACGGCTGGCAAGGTCGCCCACTTTTTCGCGCACATCGCTGTACAGCGGCCCGGCTTTGCGTTGGAAGAAGAACGCGCCCCAAACGATCAGCGGAATGGGCGTGAATGCCAGCAGCGCGATGAGCGGAGAAAGCACGAAGAACACCGCTCCCACGGCTACCACCGTGACCACCACTTGAATCAGCGCATTGGCACCGCCATCTAGAAAGCGCTCTAGCTGGTTGACGTCGTCGTTCATGGTGGCCACTAGCTGGCCGGAGCTTTTCGACTCGAAAAACGCCATGTCGAGGCGCTGGGCGTGCTCGTAGGTGTCTTGGCGCATATCCGCCTGCAGCCGCTGGGCTAGGTTGCGCCAGAGAATCTGGAACAGGTACTCAAACAGCGACTCCCCCGCCCAAATAAAGAAGGTGAGCACCGCCAAAATGGTGATCTGCTCCTGAGGCGATTCAAACCCCAACCGCGCCACAAAGCTGTTTTCCTGGTTCACCACCACATCGATCGCCACGCCAATCAGAATTTCCGGGGCGATATCGAACAGCTTGTTGATGATCGAGCACATCGTGGCGGTGATAATCTGCCGCCGATAGCCTTTGGCGTAGCGCAGCAGGCGCATTAAGGCGTGAAAGCTTTGATTGACGGACGCTTTGTCAGCGCGGGTCGGGGAAGAAGCCACATCAATTCCTTTTACGTTGTTATCTAGGGTGGTTACCCGTCGACACGTTACGCGGGTTGGCTCGCCCGCCGCACGTTGGCAAGCAAAGGGCTGCCGGTATCGGGGTCGAGCAGCAGCGTGCACTCCACCTGATACAGCTCCCGCACCAGCGCAGGCGTCACCACCTCAGCGGGCGCGCCCTGGGCAACAATCTGCCCGTCGCGCATGGCAATCAGGTGGTCGGCGTAGCGGCAGGCGCTGGCGAGGTCGTGCAGCACCATCACCACGGTGCGGCCTTGGCAGGCCAGGTCGCGCACCAGCTCGAACACTTCGATTTGGTGGCCTAAGTCTAACGCGGAGGTGGGCTCGTCGAGTAGTAAAAGCGGCGTTTGCTGGGCGATGGTCATGGCGATCCAGGCGCGCTGGCGCTGGCCGCCGGAAAGCGCCTCCAGCGGCCGGTCGGCAAGCGCTTCCAACCCGGCAGCGGCAAGCGCATGGTGCACCACCTGTTGATCTTCCGCCGACCACTGGCGCAGCCAGCCTTGGTGGGGCTGACGGCCAAAGCGAATCAATTCGGTGACGGTCAGCCCTTCCGGAGCGACCGCCTCTTGGGGCAGTAGCGCCAGCTTGGTGGCAAGTTGGCGGGCGGGCATCCGCGCGATGTCGTGGCCGTTGAGCAGCACGGCACCGCAGTCGGGTTTATGCAGGCGGGCAAGCCCAGAGAGCAGCGTGGATTTACCACAGCCGTTGGGGCCAACAATGGCGGTTACCTGCCCGCTGGGCAAGCTAACGCCGAGTTCGTGAATCACTTGGCGCTGGCCGTAGCTCATGCTGAGCGCATCGGTGGAAAGCGTGGGTAATGAAGTCATGGGCGGCTCCGTTGCGGGCGCATTAGTATCCAGAGTAGCCAGGGGCCACCCACTACGGCGGTAACAATCCCCACGGGGATCTCGATGGGGGCAAACAGCGTGCGGCCCGCTAAATCGGCCAGCACCATCACCAGCGCCCCCGCCAGCGTAGCGGCTAAAATGGGCACATGGCGGGCGCTGGAGAGCGAACGGGCGATTTCAGGGCCAATCAGCGCCACCAAGCCCACCGGCCCTGCCACGGCAACCGCTAGCGCAGTGAGCACCACTGACAATAACAGCACCTGCAGCCGCCGCGCTTTCACCGCGGTGCCCAGGCCGCTGGCGGTCGCATCTTTAAAGCGCAGCAGCGTGAGCGAGCGGGCCAGCGCCAGCGCGGCCACCAGCCCAAGCGCCAAGCCAATACCCAATAGCTTTACCGCGCTTGCCGGGCGGGCATTGATGGAACCGACGGTCCAGGGGTAGGCGGCGTTGGCAGTATCAATCGCTACCCGCGCCAACATCAGCTGCGTGACTGCGCCAAAAACCGCGCCCACGCCAATGCCCGCCACAATAAAGCGGTAGCCCTGGGTGCCGCTGCCTGCGGCCAAGCCAAAAGTGAGCACGGCGGCGGTGGTCGCCCCCGCCAGCGCCATGGCGGGCGGGGCGATGCCTACGCCTAACCCAACAATCGAGGCCACCGCAAAGGCGGTGGCACCGTTATCGATGCCGATAATGCCGGGGGTCGCCAAGCGGTTACGGGCCAGGGTTTGCATTAATACCCCGGCCAGCGCAAACGCAGCCCCGGTGAAACAGGCGGCGATCAGGCGCGGCAAGCGTAGCTGCTGCACCATAAACGCGGTCATGCTATCGCCCTGCCCTATTAAGGAAGCCACCACCGCATTGGGGGAAAGCGTCACGCTGCCCAGGCTTAAATAGAGCACGCAGGCGGCCAGCAGCGCGGCGCTAAGCCCTATATTTACTGCCACGGCGCGTTTTTCCAGCAACACGCTCACCCCATAACGAGGCAGCGCGGCGCGCCAGTAGCCCTGCGGAGCCGCGACCGCTTGGGCACTCACCTCTTCTTGATAAGCGGTGGATGTGCGGGGCAGTACCACACCGCTCATCGACTGTTTTGCCGTCATTTTCATAGCATCAGATAACCAAAGAGAGTGCGTTAGAGCATCGGCAGGCGCTTGACCCGCACCACCGCAATCAGCACCGGCGCACCGCATAACGCGGTGAGTACGCCCAAGGGCAGCTCGGAGGGAGCAACGACGACACGGGAGATAATATCGGCGGTAAGCACGATCAGTGGGCCAATGGGCAGACAGAACCAGAGCGTGCGGCGAATATCCGGCCCGGCGATGGCCCGCGCCACAAAAGGCACCACCAGCCCCACAAACGCAATCGGCCCGGCAATAGCGGTGGCCGCGCCGACCAACAGCGCCACACAGCCCACCGCCAGCCAGCGAATCAGCCCAGGGTGGTGCCCTAAACCGCTGGCGGCCCGCTCCCCTAGCGCCAGCGCGGCCAGCGGCCGGGCAATCAATACAACGCCCACCCCTGCGACCAGCAGGCTGGGCAGTACGGCCCATAAATCGTCTAGCCGCCTACCGGCCAAGCTGCCCACCACCCAAAAGCGAATCTCATCGGCGGCACGCTGGTCGTAGAGCAACATCAGTGCACTAAGCGAACCAAGCAGCCCCGAAAACGCGGCCCCCGCTAACACTAAGCGCACCGGGTCATTCCCCACACCGCGCAGCCGCGCCACGCCGAGCACGCACACGCAGCCGATCAGCGCCCCTAACTGAGCCACGGGAATGCGTAAAGTGGCCGCGCTGGCCCCTAATACCAGCGCCAGGGAAACAGCAAACGCAGCGCCAGCGCTCACGCCCAACAAGCCCGGCTCGGCCAGCGGGTTGCGTGAAACCGCTTGCAACAGCGCCCCCGCTACGCCCAGCGCAACGCCAACGGCAATACCAATTAGCGTGCGAGGGGCGCGCAGCTCCCAGACGATAAAGCGCGCTTCCGCGTGATCACTACCGCTTAGCAGCCCCAGCACTTGGCGGGGGCCAACGCTGCCTGCGCCTATCAACAAACTAACGACGCTCACCGCCACAAGGGCGATGAGCAGAATCAGCATCCAGTGTCGGGATGAACAGCGCCACCTGGCGCTACTCCCTGCCTTGGTAAGTAGCATCACGGCAACAAGGCATTCTCGATGCCATCCAGAATCGCCTGGGCCGCCAGCGGGCCGTTGGCGCTGCTCCATAGCTGGCCGTTTACCGGCACCACTCGTTCGTTCTGTACCACGTTCAAGCGGTTGAAGGCGGGACTCTGTTTGGCGCTATCTAACGCGGCTTGGCCGTCATCATTTAGCGTGGCCAAAAACAGCCAGTCGCCGTCTACTTGAGAGAGGTTTTCTAGGCTTAATACGTCGCTGTGAACGCCCCGTTCACCGATCAGCTCGCCGCCTTGCACGTCAAGGCCGACGCGCTCTAACAGGCCGGTGGCAATCAGGTTTTCCGACATCACCATAGGGCCGCCGGGCATCCAACGCACCAGGTAGGCGTTGCTGCCCACGTCGGCGTCAGCCACCGCCGCTGCCATCGCGTCGACCCGCTGATCGACGGCGCTGATCGCTTCGTCAATGGCCTCTTCCTGGTTCAAAGCCTGGCCGAATAGGCGCGCTTCAGCTTCCCAGTTATCGGCCGCTAGCGGTTGCGTGTGGGGCACCACAGTGGGAGCAATTTGCGATAGCAGTTGGTACTGCTCCTCCGGAAGCTGTGCTGCGGCTAGAATCAGGTCCGGCTGCTGGGCCAGCACTGCTTCAATATTAATTTCCCGCACGACGCCCACAATTTCAGGGTGTTCGAGCTCGTTCGCACTGAGGTAGTCGGTCACGTACTCTGCCACGTTGTCGCCGCCACGGGTGGTTACCGCCCCTACCGGGGTCACGCCCGCCGCCAGCGCGGCATCCAGCGCACCTTCATATAGGGTGACTACACGCTCTGGGTGATCAACAACCTCAACGTTGCCGTAAGCCGTCTCCAGCGTGCGCGCTTGGGCGGTGCCCACCAGCAAGCCGCCCATTACCATCCCAAGTAAACCGCGCTGCAGTAACGTGTGTCGCATGTGAGCCTCTCCTGATTAACCGTTAATTCAATAGTAACGATTCTCAAAAACACTTGCACTCCTATTACATCGAATGCGGTGTTGCAGTTACTGCAACGTTAGGCTGCCCATATTAGCTAGCGGACTAACAACCTTTATAGGCAAGCGCTCCCCATCCGGCACTGTTCCATTAACAGCAACACCATGTTCGATCAAACCATCTCGCAAGTGGGAACTTTTCTTCTTAGAATCCGCAACTCATTTGATAATCAGTTTCATTAGCAAACAATACTCATATCAGGGGATCGCCATGCCACGCTTTACTCGCACCGCCCTAGCCAGTGCCATCGCGCTTAGCGTTACTGCCTCGGTGGCTAATGCGCAAGAATCAGCGCAACTGGATAACATTGTTGTCTCTGCCAGTGGGTTTGAGCAGGCAATGGTGGATGCTCCGGCGAGTATCTCGGTTATTTCCAGAGAAGAGCTTCAGCGCGAACGCATTACCAGCGTGGCTGATGCACTGCGTAATGTAGAAGGGGTAGATGTCGGCGGTTCGGTGGGCAAAACCGGCGGCAGCAATATCAGCATTCGCGGTATGCCCAGCGACTACACGCTAATCCTGATTGATGGCCGCCGCCAAAATGCGGCTGGAAGCGTCACGCCTAACGGTTTTGGCGAAACCTCGACCAGCTTCTTCCCGCCGGTTTCCAGCATTGAGCGTATTGAGGTGATTCGCGGGCCGATGTCCACCCTATACGGTTCAGATGCCATGGGCGGCGTGATCAACATTATTACCCGCCGAGTAGACCGCGAATGGGTTGGCTCGGTCGGCGTCGAGAGTACCTTTAATGAAGATCGTGACTTTGGCGACCGCCGTGAAATTAACCTCTACACCAGCGGCCCGCTGGTAGAGGACACGCTGGGCGTTCAACTGCGCGGGCGTTTTTATGAGCGTGACGCATCAGAGCTTGTCTACACCGACGCTAACGGCAACCCGGTTGAGGTGAGCCAGCGTGGCCCTAGCCCGGTAGAGGGCGATGTGTACAACCTGGGCGGCAAACTAACCTGGACGCCTAACGACAGCCACGACCTTTGGCTGGACGGGGAAGTGAACCGCCAGCGCTACAACAACGACGAGTGCCAACTCGGCACGTTGGACGGCCGTACCCGCAGCTGTGCGCCCAACCCTGGCGTGGCAAACGGCTATGCCGACGAGCTGCGTTTTGAGCGGGAACAGGTGGCTATCGGCCATACTGGACGCTTTGCCACAGGCACGCTGGAATCGAGCCTAATGCGTAACACCACGGAAACCACTGGCCGTACGATTCCCGGTGAAGAGGGTGTTGCCTATGAGGGCTTCCCCAGCATTATTGGCGGTGCCCCGCGTAAGCTGGAAACCACCAATACGGTACTGGATAGCAAGTTTATTATGCCGCTGGGTAACCACATGACCACCGTTGGCCTACAGTGGTGGGATGCTGAGTTGGATGATGGCTTGGCCAATGAGACTTTCGAGCAAACCACCTGGTCGCTCTTTGCGGAAGACGAGTGGATGCTGCGTGATGATCTCGCGCTGACGCTGGGCGGCCGCTACGACCATCACGATGCGTTTGGCAGCCAGTTCAGCCCCCGCAGCTATTTAGTCTGGAACACCACGCCGAACTGGACGCTAAAAGGCGGTGTGAGCCGTGGCTACAAGACCCCGACCCTGAATGACCTTCACTCGGGTATTAACGGGGTGACCGGCCAGGGCACGATCCTGACGATCGGCAACCCGGACCTTGAGCCGGAAACCAGCACCAGCAGCGAAATCGGCGCGCACTACGATAGTCAAACAGGCTTTACCGCCAGCGCGACGCTGTTCTACAACCAGTTCGACGATAAAATTGCCAGCGGCAACGATATCCTGATTGAAAACGACCCGCTTATCCCGGATGGCGTGTATAGCCAGGACGTGAATATCGATGAAGCGGTGACTCAGGGGGTCGAGCTCTCCACCAGCTATCAATTCACCCCCGATTGGCGCTTATCCGCTAATTACACCTACACCGATAGCGAGCAGAAAAGCGGCAATAATCGTGGCGAACCGCTGACCGATACGCCCGAACACGCACTGAACGCCACGCTGCGTTGGCAGGCGACACCGAAGCTAGATACTTGGCTCTCTGCCGAGTACCGCAGCGAGCGTTATCGCAACCGTGAACGTGTTAGGGGCGCGCCCTCCTTCGCTGACCTGGGGGATTTCAAAGCCTACTCGCTGTTTCACCTAGGCGGCAGTTACGCGTTTACCGACCAATTTAACGTCAGCGCCACCCTCTACAACTTATTTGATAAAGACTTTGTCGACTACCGCGCCTACGGCGATGGCACCAGCTTCGGCAACGTTTACGCCAACAGCGAAGAGGGTCGCCGCCTGTGGCTCTCTGCTCGCTATGAGTTCTAAACAGACGCCCATGTAGTTTCACTTACTGTTTCAATGCTCACTTGCTGCCCCGGCTACGCACCGGGGCTTTTTTATGTTTTTTGTGGATCGCCTCAGCAGTAGCTTCCCTCTATAGCGACAATTCATGGTTTTAATATATCCTGAATCCGTGAGACCGGCCCCCGGAAGCACTTCTAACCCACTGACCTGCATGGCAATATAGCCATTATCGCCATTCACCCAGACAGTGCCATGCCCAACATAAAGTTCCGCGCCAGTCGCCGC
>NZ_JAMXSJ010000042.1:0-21608 GCF_024124725.1 Halomonas sp. Ps84H-12
CGCTTCGTTGCCCCTCTCACTGAACCTGAACAACAGACGCTGACCTCCGCCTATCACCATGGCGAGAAGCGCGCTCTCCGTCGTCGGGCGCATGCCATTCTACTGAGTGACCAAGGCCATACTATTAACCAAATCAGTGAGATACTTCAGGTTCGCCGCGATGCCGTATCACGATGGTTCAAGCAATGGGAAGTGTCCGGTTTTGATGGTCTCATCGACAAACCGCGTAGTGGACGAACACCTGTCCTCGATGAACACGATCACAAGCGACTGCAAGCGTTGGTAGCCGAGCATCCCCATCAGATTCGCGCCTTACAGGCTCGCTTTCAAGAAGAGACCGGCAAGTCTGTCGCCACGGTGACACTGCGTCGGGCGTTGAAAAAAAAATGGCTATAGCTTCAAGCGCATTGGGCATTCACTCAAGACCCAGCGTGACGAAACGGACTTTCGCAAAACGCAAGGCCTGATGAAAGCGCTTCACGAGCGAGAGGGCCAAGGCGAGCACGAGCTCTATTACTTTGATGAATCAGTTTTTTCACAAGCGTCGTCGGTGCCGTATGCGTGGAGTCCTATCGGCAAGCCCTGGGAAGTCACTGCCTACGCCCGCAGCCGAAGGCTAAACGTGTTGGGATTCTTAAGCCGAGCCGGAAAACTGGTCTATCACACGACAACCGAGACAGTGACCACGGAAACGGTCATAGAAGCGTTTGACCAGTTTGTGATCCAGAAGGATCCAGACACCTTCGCCGTTGTGGTGCTCGACAATGCCAGCATGCATCGCTCCAAGGCCTTTAGGCGCAAGAGGGTGGAGTGGATGTCGCAACGTGTGCATCTGATCTATCTGTCTGCCTACTCACCAGAGCTGAATCTGATAGAGATTCTGTGGCGGCAGATGAAGTACACCTGGCTGCCTTTGAGTGCCTATCTCTCGTTTGAACGTCTATGTGAAGAGGTACACCGCTTACTCGGTGGTTACGGAGCCGATCACGCGATTAATTTTGAATAGGCACTTACTTCACGTCACGGTGGGGCCTTAATAACTCCAGCGAGACCTTGTATTGCTTCCTGCCATCCTCCCCCAGCACGATCACACTCTTGCGGTTGATCTTTTGGTGACGATCCCCAATACCGGGCCTTCCGGATCCGGGCCTGGCTATCGAGTCCGATCATCCGTGCTGGCTCAGCCGGAGTTCAACGCCATTACCCAGGCTGAGCACAATGTGCCAGCCTGGGCCGGAGGATGGGGAGTTGCCCATCAACGACGAGAGATCCAGAAAACCGGCTTCACCGGATCCAGCCGAATCATGGGTCGACGGATCGGACAGACGCTTGCGCCAGTTGCAGAAACTGGCGTAACCAATGTTCTCTTGTTTGCAAAACTTCGAAGCTGACAGACCACTGTCACGCTGCTGATCAACCAGGGTCTGCCACTGTTCGGGTGTGCGGTGCTTTCTCATGGGGGTAACCTCGTGTTGGAAAGTGTGAGGTTACTGTAGGGCGATTTTCAGCAGGGTGGCAGAACGTCGTGGAATGAACGCTTACGGCAAAACGGCACCTCGTCCTCTGGCAGCTTTACGCCAATTGTACAAGGTTGCGGTACTGATGCCTTCCTGGCTGGCCAACTCGGCAACAGTCAGGCTGTGAGGTGGAGCCATCTTCTGGAGAATGGCTTCTTTACGTTCCGGTGAATAATAGGGCATGGTTGTCCTCTGAAATAATCAGGCGACAACTACGCTGACACATAGGGCCATCGACCGTGCGACACGCTGGGTCTACCTGGAGGTCCGAGGCAGCCAGTCCGCGAAGGATGCTCGGGCGTTTATGAAGCAGGTGGAGAAGAAGGCGCCCTTCAAGATTCAGACGGTGCTGACCGACAACGGCAAGTCGTTCACGGATCGCTTCACGCGGACAGGTGAGCGCAAGCCCAGCGGGCGCCATCCCTTCGATCAGGAGTGCCTAGCCCACGGCATCGAGCACCGCCTGATCAAGCCGGGAAGGCCGCAAACGAATGGGATGGTGGAGCGCTTCAACGGCCGTATCAGCGACGTGCTGGCGACCCGGCGCTATACTACAGGCGAAGACCTCGAGCAGACGCTCAAGCGATACTGCTGGCTGTACAATCACCATATCTCGCAGAAAGCGCTGCATCATCAATCGCCGATCACGGCGATGAAGGAATGGCAGGCCAAGCGGCCTGAGTTATTTACCAAACGGGTGGTCAATCACCCGGGACCCGACACTTATTCAAAGCGCTAAAGTTTTATGCGCGGATATAAGCCCAGCCTTTTGCTTGGAGTTCAGCAAGTGTCACCACTGCCGCATCTACCTCAGTGAGGGCACGGGTATTGTCGAGCCCTTGGGCCACAAGGGAATTACGGCATAACCGCAGCATTGGGTCGGTTTCGTCAGGAATGGTCAGGGCGGCGGCAACAGCGCTGGCATTAGCGACAATCAGTACCTCAGCGTCTGGCCGGGCCTTTTGCAAGTTGACGGCATTACGGCGGGCACGAATCAAAGCCTCTGGCGTGGGCGCGTGAAGCAGCACGTGAAAGGGTAGCATGGTTATCTCCGAGAAAAACGCGTGATCAGTGGTTGCCGATGATCGTCTCGACACGCTGCACAAGAGGTACGAATTCGGTGTGGTCACGGCGATCATCTAGAGGCATGTCGACTTCAAGGGTCTTAACCACCCGTGCTGGCTGATCCATCTCGCCATTGCCTAGTACCATCACCCGGTCGGCAAGCAGGACGGCTTCCTCTATATCGTGAGTGATAAAGACAATGGCGGCTTCGGTACGTCGACGTAGCTCGACCAGCTCCTGTTGAAGTCGGCGCCGAGTGATAGCGTCAAGCGCAGAGAAGGGCTCGTCCATGAACAGCACCCTGGGCTGAACAGCAAGCGCCCGGGCAATGCCGACCCGCTGCTGCTGACCACCCGAGAGCGTATGGGGCCAGCGTTCCGCGAATTCATCAAGCCCCACTAGTGCCAGAGGCTCCAAAGCGCGGCGGCGGCGCTCGGCTTTGGAAAGCGAAAGACCCTCCAAGCCTAATTCCACGTTACCCCGTACTCTGCGCCAAGGAAAAAGCCTTGGCGCCTGAAAAACCATTGACCAGGCGCGAGTGTCTGGTGTGATGGCGGCGGGTATATCTACTCGCCCCGATTGTGGGGCAAGCAAGCCAGCCAATGCTCGCAGTAGGGTCGACTTTCCAACCCCTGAAGCACCTACCACGGCCACGAACTCCTGAGGGTGCAGTGTCAGATCAACACCGGCCAAGACGGTGGTGCCGTCAAAACCTAGGCTGACGTTTCGTGCGCTGAGCACCGGGTGCATCGTCATGCTAGTGTCGGTCATGATTGCCACCTTAGTAATCTGCGCTGCACTACCATGAACAGGAAGTCGAAGGTTGCGTAAAGGGCGGCGATGGTCAACATGTAAACCACCACGATATCGGTCGCCAGCAGGCTAGAAGCCTCCATCATGCGCTGGCCAATACCAGGGATGCCGAACAGCTCAGCGGCCACCACGGTCATCCAACCCTGACCGAGTCCGGCACGCAGACCGCTGAGAATACCTGGGGCCGCCGCAGGCAAGCTGACCTTGGTCAACCGAGCCAGAAAACGCTGCTGACCAAAGGCGCGTGCCACTTCGTCATAGCCAGGATCAATCGAGTGCACAGCGCTGTAGCTGGCGAAGTAATTGATCCAGAAAACGCCAATGCTGATGATGAAGGCGGCTGCAGAAGGATTTATGCCGAACCAAATGATGGCGAAAGGAATCCATGCCAGCGGCGGAATGGGTCGTAGCAATCTAGCAAGCCAGGCATGCGCAGCATTAAACCTGGGCAGCAGCGCAGCCGATATGCCCACGGCAATGCCTAAAGTCGAACCCAATAACACGCCCACACTGTAGTGGCTAAGGCTTGAGCGCACTACGTCAAACCAGATGCCATCGAGCAGTTCAAGCCACAGTACGCCGGGAATGGATGACGGCAAGGGCACCAAGCTGCCGGGCAACAGACCACTTCGCAGCGAAAGCTCCCAGAAAAGCAGAAAGCCGGTCAGCCCTAATACACTATAGAGAGTGCGTTGGGCGCGCGTCATGCCTATCATCATTTGCTGTCACGTTCCGCGATGACGGCGTCATACAAGGACGTATCAAACAGGGCGTCGAGATCCACAGACTCATTTAAAGAGCCTTGTTCGATCTGAAAGTCGTGCATCCGCTGAGTGCCCTCACGAATGGCGTGGGGATCACTACCGTAATTGGATGAGGGAGAGGCGAGCGCTATTTCTACAGTTTCTAGAGGAATCAAGCGCTTGCCGACGAACTCGCGGACATGGGGTGCTGCACTGTTGGGATTTTCAACGAGCATCTCGGTGGCTCGTACATGCAGTGCCATTAACGTCTGCATAGCCTCAGGATGGTCCGCCAGCGCGGCTTCACGAGCAGCCAGTACCGCCCCCGGCTGGCCTGGAAGCATGGCATCGGCACGGGCCACCACGCGAGCCTGATTGTCACGCTGCTGCACGGTGGTGAGAATTGGCTCTAAAATAGAGGCAGCATCCACGGCACCCGCGAGCAGTGCCTGTTGGACGCGATCGGCACCCATGGCGACGATCTCAACGGCTTCCAAACCCACACCCAACTGTTCGATCAACCAATAGCGCAGCACGGTATCCGGCACCGAGCCTTGAGGGAACGTGGCGATCTTGGGCTTGCGGCCCTCTGCGGCGGTGAAGCTGGCAATAGCCTGCGCACCATCATCGCCAGCGCGCTCGAAATGGTCCGCTAGTTCGCCACGTGCCACCAGACCGATCTGCTCCTGAATGCTAGAGGCGAGAACCTTGATGGGGACGCCGTTAGCCCGGGCTACCATCGCCGGGCCGATACCGAAATACATAACGTCAAGCTCGCCAGAGGCCAACGCCTGAACCATGGCCGGGCCGCTCGAAAAGCGTGTTAGCTCCAATTCCAGTCCCGCTTCCTCGGTCCAACCCTCTCCTTCCATCACAAACAGTTGGGCGACCGGTAATATCGGCATGTAGCCAACTTCCAAGGTAGTGAGGTGATCATCAGCCTGGCTGGTGGTGCCAACAAATATCGCCGTTAGCATTGCCAAAGGGCGAAGGAAACGGGGCATGGCGATCTCTCCATTGGAAAATGAGTGACCATGTATCCTATACGATTGCCGCATATAACTAAAATGGTTGTATACGACAAATTCATATACTCATATATTCTTTACATCCAAGCACGGGATGGTGTCTGTAAGACTATAAATGTGCGGCTTCTCAGAACATTCCTGCTCGTGCTCAGGTTCCAGCGAGGTTATAGAGCAATGCCGACGTGGACTTAAATGTACAAGTTATCAGCCGGATAGCGGTCTCTTAGACAACGTCGTTGCTGACAGTGATGGCGTTCGTTTAGCAGTGTCACTGGCTGACTGCTCTTAATCGTTTACCGAATAAGAGCGCACATATTGCATTGCTTGGGCGATCACCAATCGGCCAGCGCTGCTGTCACCATAGGCCTTGATGAGCGTCGCAGCACCTTGCTGACTGGCCAGAATGAAATGGGAAATTGCCTCAAGGTCAGCCTCCTCGCTAAGCTCACCCCGTTGCTGACTCTGATTCAGGGCATCACGTAAACGAGAGTCAAGTGCCCGGAAACACTGGCTAACAGCAGCACGGGTGGTTTCATCATTGTCATGTAGGCCAGCCGCCAAAGTGCCTATCGGACAGCCACGATAACAATGCTCGACTTCCAACTGATCAACGGCGGATAGAAGCCACCGCTCTAACGTATCGAGGCTATCTAGTTCGTGAACTTCCATAGACGCAAAGAGGCGGTGCTCCCACCAAACGGCGACCTCGCAAACGAGTGCATCTTTATTGCGGAAATGCTGGTAGAACTGGCTCTTGCCTGCACCGGCCTGACGCAGGATCTGCTCCAAACCGGTACCATCGACGCCCTGAGCGTGGAAGAGCTCAGCTGCCGACTCGACAATGCGTTGTCGAGTGGCTTCGCCCTTAGCATTACGGCCGTGGCTTTGTTGATTATCGAGTGACATCAAGGGTAGCCGAGACATCATGTTGCTCCCGCCAAGCGTCCTCATTGGACAAGTTTGCACGAGGCATCAGCATAGCGAAGTCCAACGTCGCCAGCGAACGGTTGTTGCGTACCCTATATGGCCAGTCGTGATTAGCCAAGGCCGCCTTGCCGATCGCCACAAAGTCGGCCGCCCCCTGAGCGATAATCGTTTCAGCTGCCTGAGGGTCACCCAATTCACCATTGGCAATCACCGGAATATCAATCAGTTCGCTGGCTAGCGCCGAAAGGCTCTTTTCGGTCCCTTCAACGGCCGGCGTGAGGGCGTCAAGCTCGGAGAAATGCAAGTAATCGAGCCCCTCGGCTTCTAGGGTGGTCATGATTATGGCGGCCTCCTCACGGCCCGCCCAACGATAGTTCGAGTCGGTAACCTTGATTTGCGACAGACGCATACCAACTAGAAAATCACTGCCAACTGCTTTACGCACAGCCCGTATCACCGCGATAGGAAATGCCAGCCGCCTTTCGAGGCTGCCACCCCAGGCGTCATCACGGTGATTGAAATACTCAGAGATGAACTGATCGATCAGGTAACCGTTGGCTCCGTGGAGCTCGACGCCGTCGAACCCAGCAGCTTGGGCTCGCTGTGCAGCAGCCGCAAAACCGGCGATGGCCTCCTGAATGTCCGCCTCACTCATCGGGCGGGGGGTTGGATAGGGGCCTTCCCCTCCATAAAATCCAAGCATTTCACCCTTTGGTGCTACTGCAGAGGGAGCTGCCGTGTCCTCGACGAATCGGTTGCCTTGGGTTTGGGCACCACCATGCATTAGCTGTGCCACGAACTTTGCCCCTTCCGTCTGAACAGACTCGACAATCGGTTGCCAAGCCTCCTGCTGCGCTAGATTGGCCAAACCAGGCTGGTAGTCATAACCCTGACTAAAGCGCTCATCAGTATAGATTCCCTCGCTGATCAGCAAGCTAAAACCGCCGCGGGCAAAATCACGATAGTAATCCCGCATACGCTCAGTGGGACGACCATCAGCTTCAGCGCTTGTGCGGGTCATGGGTGCAAGGATGAGACGGTTGGTCAGATTGAGACCAGATAGCGCGCCGGGTTTAAACAGGTTTGGATATTGCGAAACGTTAGCCATACATTAATCTCTCAAAAAAAGTACCAATCGGTACAATTTAAGAGTTTTTTAAGGAAAGGGACAATCGAAAACACCTATCGACCTGATAAGCTGGTTAGATGACAACGACTAAAAAAGGTGATGCAGCGCTGTCGTCTTACCTTTTATTACACCACTCATAGATGTTCCCACTTCCACTTGGCAGGCAGCCGGAGTGTCGCTTGCTACGTAACATTGGGGGGCTGACGAATTAAAGCACGGTGTGAAAAAAGCAATTTTTCTCATAACAGAAATCAGTTAAGGAAACGCTGCATAAATCCCCCTGAAGCTGCCAGAGCGCTACCGGCAGGGTAAAGTCTTAGCTGTCCATCACTTGCTGACCGGGCCACCCGATGAAGCAGATCTCTTTCTCCCAGGCAGAACAAGAAGAAGGTCACCCGCCGCGAGCGGTTCCTGGCCCAGATGGAGGTGCTGGTGCCTTGGCAACGGCTCATCGACGCGCTGTCGCCGTCCTACTTCCCGAACGCAGCGGGCAAGCGTGGCCGTCCGCCCATCGGCCTGGAGCGCATGCTGCGGATCTACTTCCTGCAGCAGTGGTATGCACTCGCCGACGAGGCGCTCGAAGATGCGATCTACGATAGTCAGGCGATGCGCGACTTCGTGGCCATCGAGAGCGTACCGGACGCGACCACGCTGCCGTGCTTCCGTCATCTGTTGGAGAAGCATGCGCTGACCCAGCGGATCTTCGAGGAGGTCAACGCCCACTTGGCTGAGCAGGGCCTGTTCATGCGCGAGGGCACCATCGTCGACGCCACCATCGTAGCGGCCGCGCCCTCCACCAAGAACAAGGCCAAGCAACGCGATCCGGAGATGAAGCAGACCAGGAAGGGCAACCAATGGTATTTCGGCATGAAGGCGCATATCGGCGTCGATGCCGTCACCGGGCTGACCCACCGTGTCGCCGCCACCTCGGCTAACATCGCCGATGTCACCATGACCAGTGAATTGGTTCGGGATGATGATAAACGGGTATACGGCGATGCGGGCTATACCGGCATGTGGAAGTACCTGGACGAAGAGAAGGATGCCCCGGACTCTCGCTGCTGTGTATCCGCCAAGCGTGGCGCCATCAAGAAGATGGAAGACAGTCCCATGAAAGCGCTGCTGCTCAAGATCGAGAAGGCGAAGGCTAGCATCCGTGCCAAGGTGGAGCATCCGTTTCATGTGATCAAGAACCTCTTCGGCTACCGGAAGGTGCGCTACAAGGGGCTGGCCAGGAACCAGGCGCAGCTATTCAGCCTGTTCGGGCTGGCCATCTGGTGCTGGCGGCACGATGCGAAGGACGCGTTGACAGGGCCAGTGCGTCTTGAATCTGCCCTGCCAGCCGGATAATCCGGCTGGCAAGGGAAACAGACCACCTTCGCTGGTCAGAAAGCGACCGCTGATGCAGTGAAAGTGCCATTATGAGCGTTTCAGCCGCTTAGAGACGAATTGATCAGCGGTTCCTTAATCACACCCAATACTACGTTTTATTCGAATTCCCATCTCCGGCATTCATCAGCGCCTCCCCTGCGCACATCGTTGCCTTGAAAGCAACAAACACATCTCTTTTGGCACTCGTTCCTGCCCGCCAAGTCGCTTAGCGTTACTGATGCCCACAACGACACAGACAACGGCAAGGACAGGACATGTATTCATCCCCCTTTTTCACCCAGCCACAAATTGACGACGCGGTGGCCGTGCGCCATCAGCTTCACCAGCATCCAGAGCTCAAATTCGAGGAAACTGACACGGCCAAACGGGTGGCCGAACGGCTGACGTCACTGGGCTATAAGGTCACCGAAGGCATTGCTACTACCGGCGTACTGGCCGAGCTGGACACCGGCCGTAAAGGCCCTGTGATTGCCTTTCGGGCCGATATGGATGCGCTGCCGATCAAAGAAGCCAACAGCTTTGCGCACCGCTCCCAACGAGAAGGGCTGATGCACGCCTGCGGCCACGATGGACACACAGCGACGCTGCTGCTCGCCGCTGAAGCGATTATCGCCCAGCGCGATCAGCTCTGCGGCCACATCAAACTGCTGTTTCAGCCAGGAGAAGAGGGTGGAAACGGGGCCGATAAGATGGTCAAAGCGGGCGTGCTCCAAAACCCGCAGGTAGACGCGATTTTTGGCTACCACAACCGCCCTGGCTTTCCCGAAGGGCAGCTGTTCGTCAAACCAGGCTCCGCCATGGGCGGTAACGACACCTTCAAAATCACCATTGAAGGCGTCTCCGGCCACGCGGCCATGCCGCATTTGGCGGTAGACCCTATTTATGTAGGCGCTTCTCTTGTGCAACAACTGCAGGGGCTGGTGGGCCGCCATAAATCACCGCTGGAAGCAGGCGTGATTACCGTCGCGGCGTTTCATGCAGGCGACGCCGCCAATGTCATTCCAGGCCAAGCAGAACTGCTGGTGAATATTCGCAGCGACCGGGAAAGCTCCCGCGCTGCATTGGTCGGCAAGCTGGAACAGGTCGTTAATGGGGTGTGTTCCGCTCACGGCGCGCGTTTTCAGCTAGAGCATCAGCACCAAATCCCTCCGTTAGTAAACGATACCGCTTGGTCGGAGCGTGTGTTGGCGATTGCCGCCGAACAAGGCGTCAGCGCCGATATTCAGCAGCTGGACTACATGCCCACCATGGGCGCTGAGGATTTTGCGTTTTACCTGCAAGAAGTGCCGGGGTGTTTCTTCTTTGTGGGGAACGGCGACAGCGCCTACCTGCATAACGAACGCTACGACTTTAACGATGCCATTCTGCCCGTCGCAGGCGGCATGTTTGTGGCGCTGGCCACATCACTACTGAAGCGCGACTAACAGCGCTAGCCGCCACGTTAAGTGGCATAACAACGTTGAATAACAAGGCTTCTTATAAGGAAACTGTCATGCAAGGTGTTCTCGCTTCCATCGAGCGGGTAGGCAATAAGCTGCCGCACCCGTTTATCCTATTCACTATTTTGGCCGCCCTGGTGGTGGTTATTTCCGCTATTTTAGCCACGCTAGGCGTCTCGGCGGTCAACCCGCAAACCGAGGCAGAAGTGACCGTTCGCAGCCTGCTCTCTGCGGATGGCGTCGAGTTCATGCTGACCAGCGTGGTCAGTAACTTCGTCAACTTCCCGCCGCTGGGGCTGATTTTGGTGGTGATGTTCGGCATTGGGCTGGCCGATAAAGTAGGTCTGATGTCCACGCTGATGCAGGTGAGCGTCGCCAAAGCGCCGCCCTCGCTGCTGACGTTTTGCGTATTTATGGCGGGTATTTGCGGCAGCATTGCTTCCGATGCCAACTACCTCATCCTGATCCCGCTGGCCGCGATGGTCTACTACTCAGTGGGCAGGCATCCCGTGGCGGGGGCCGCCGCTGCTTACGCAGCCGCCGGGGCTGGGTTTGATGCCAGCCTGTTCATCACCGTGGGCGATGCGCTGTTTGCAGGTATTACGACCGATGCTGCTCGGCTGGTAGACCCAGACGCTTACATCTCTCCCGTAGATAACTACTACTTTGTGGCCTGTTCAGTGTTTGTACTGGCAGCCGTCGGCACCCTGCTGGTCGACAAAGTAGTGGAGCCACGGCTACAGCGTACGCTCCCCATGGGTAAAGATTTCAAAACCGAGGTGGTCACGCCGACGCTGACGGAGGCCGAAAAGCGCGGCCTCAAGCGCGTTGGATTGGCAACGCTGGCCTACATTGCCCTGGTGCTGCTGGTGGTGCTACCCGAAGCCTCGCCGCTGCGCAACGAAGAGGGCGGTTTGATTCCTTCGCCGTTTCTGCGCTCGCTCGTGCCGCTGATGTTTATCTACTTCGTCACCATTGGGTTGGTGTACGGCATCACCACCGGCAAGATTACCCGCAGCCGCGATGTGCCCCAGCGCATGGCGGAATCAGCCAGCGACCTCGCCCCGACCCTAGTGCTGTTCTTCGCGATCTCGCAGTTTATTGCCTACTTCCGCTGGTCGGAGCTTGGCCAGTTTATCGCCATTGAAGGCTCGAACGTGCTGCAAAGCACCGGCTTTACCGGACTTCCCCTTGTTGGGGCGTTTATTGCCATGAGTGCGGTGCTGAACGTCTTTATGACCAGTGGCTCGGCTCAGTGGGCGCTGATGGCCCCGGTGTTTGTGCCCATGCTGATGATGATCGATTTCGACCCCGCCTTCGTGCTGGCGATGTTCCGCATTGGGGATTCCAGCACCAACATCATCTCGCCCATGAGCCCCTACTTCTCGGTAGCACTGGTGTATATGCAGCGCTACAAACCGGACATGGGGCTAGGCACGCTGATCGCCACCATGCTGCCCCTTGCCATGGGCTTCTTGCTGGCGTGGTCAGCGTTTCTGATGTTCTGGCTGATGATGGGTTGGCCCATTGGCCCGGGTGTTTACATGATGGCGAACTAGCGCTACTGCATCGCCATCATCAACTTCCATAAATAGTCGGCAGCGGGCGAGAGCCTTCTGCCGACACGCTTCACCAAGTTGCCCTGGCTGCTGGCCGCCATGGGGTGATCAATCGGGATCGCTTTCAGCAGCCCCGCCTCAATCTCGCTGCGTGCAGCAGCCGCCGTCATAAACGACACCCCAATGCCCGCGCTTGCCATACGCCGCGAGACAGAGTGCAAATTACAGCGATACGCCGGTGTGGCAGGCTGCCCCGCCGCGCCAAATAGCGCATTCACAAACTGCTGCGAGCCCGACACATCGGGCAGAAAAATCAGCTTATGCTGCAGCAGTTCCGCCACGCTCACGCGCTCATGCCCTGCCAGCGCATGGGAAGGCGCCACGAGCGCACACAGCGGCCCCCGCTCGAACGAGTGCACCACCAAACGTGGATCAGAGATCGGCCCATAGGTAATGGCAATATCCACCTCGTCGCTGGCCACCATCTCATGGGGTTCGCGAGGATAGTAAATGCCGGTTTTGATCTCGATGAGTACGTCCGGATAGTGCTCAGAGACCCGCTTCATCACATGGTTGATAAAGCTATCCACAAAGCCATCGCCCACCGACACCACCACCTTCCCGGCCTGCAAGTTACGAAGCCGCGACAGCGTATCGCCCAGCTCAGAGTTCAGCCGCCGCTGGGCCAAAAAGCCATCCACCACCAACTGCCCCGCCTCCGTGAGCATGACATGCCGCCCCTGACGCTCCAGCAACGCCATGCCCAGCGCCTGCTCCAACGATCGGATCTGACGGCTCACCACCGACGGGTTGGTATGCAAATGCTCCGCCGCCGCGCGAATACCGCCGCAACTGCTGACTTCTAACAGGTAGAAGGCACGTTTATCGAGTAGGGTCATTAGAGTTTGATCACATGCTTAAAGAACATCAGACACATTCAACTCAAAGGGGCCGCCCATGACGGAACACTCCGTAAAGCACGGCCTCACTATTATCGTTCATCAAACATGGCTGGTGCTTACGATCGGCTTACTACACTCCACCGCCTATCGGCCATGCCTGCTTTAACCGCATAACCGTATGCGACCACTTAGAAGCCGTGGGCTTGCAAACCGTGTTCTGATTACCGAACAACCCCACTTCACTGAATGCCTGGCTGCGCTCTGCGGTATAAAGCCAGCGAACGGGCACTAAGTATTCGGCATTGTCCTCTTCATCATCCAATGCACGGTAAAGGTGCGGATACTCGTTGGGCGTAGCAAGCTCTAACAGCGTTTTAGCGCCGTTTTCTGTGTCGAAGTGATACTCCGTAGCACGGCAACGCTCGCCAATGACCTCACCGACCCCAACATAGCCCGTTTTCGGGATATTGACCCAAATACGGTCACCTTCTGAAAGCATAGAAAGCGTTTTGGAGTACCACGCGGCGCCACCGCCTGCGATAAAGCCCAAACGCCGTGCGAGTTCCCAGGGCCGTTCATCCCCAAAGGAGGCGTAAAACTCCCCATTCCAAGGCTCTTTATTGGCTTTTCTTGCGATTGGTTTAGTCGGCTCATCCGGGTCGATCATCCAAGCGCGACTGAGATAACGGTTGCCGTTATCCTCAAACGCACTAAAGAACATAGCATTGATCGATAGCTGGGCATGCTCATTCAAGTAGTTGATAATCCGCTCGCTACTGGCATCTAGCTCCGTGGCCACCACGACCATCTGATGATTATCATTGAGCGTGACAGTATCGAGTGAAATACCAAACTTGGTTTCAAATGCCTCATCCAACGTAGACGCTCCGCGAACTGCTGGTAAATATCGATCAACTGATAATCCGCGAGCGTCACCACCCACGAAGCGTAATCGATAGCCTGAGCCACCACGTCACGAGGTGTCTTATCACGTTTCAGCTCGATCACAATCACCGTACCATTGGCATCCACTGCAAGCAGGTCAATCAGCTTGTCGAAGCCAGTGCGTACCTGACGACCAATCAGCAGCCAATCCCGATTCAAAATCGAGACATCCTGCATAATCTGCTCTTCCAGCAAACCCTCGTCCGCCATACCTGATGGGCGTAACTTCTGCGGTAACGCGCCCGGCGCACTCGCAAGCTTCCAGATGCCTTGTTCGATAGCCATGTCAGTTTGATGCCTGTTGAGGTAGCAATGCACTGCATATGGCAGTGCATATTATGTTGCATTATGCAGTACAGGGGCCTAGTATTCACATCAACACGGCCCCTATCGATGAGACTGCCACGCAGTCGAGTTGCTTAGGGGTTTTTTATTGCCTTCATGTCCACTCCCATTGCTCCCAGCCCTCTATCACGCCCATACCTTTTAGGTTTAGGCCTACGGCGTGCAAGTCTGGAAAACTGTTTAGTAAATCTGCCAAGCGAGTCCACCATGTGCTGGTGGGATTCACCGTCATTAATAGGAACTGAACAATGCAGAGCAGCAGGAAAGGGCGCGCTTGAACGTGGGCATCCTGCCATCCCTGAAAAAACAGGTTAGCTTCACCATGGCTAGGCTTACGCGGCTGGTCAGCCATATTGCGGTTCCATAACCGGCTATGATGGGCACACACATTGCGTAAATAGTTCAAGCTGCGAAGCCAGGAAGCAAATACGCGCCCATTGCTAATACCATAGCGCGCTGCAATAGCATCCTGCTCTTGTTCACGCATTCCACCGAACAGATGAGAAAGCGTACCGAAGTCCCACACTTCACTGGCTATCCATATCGGCAACGGTAACCCGTACTTCTTTTTATGGTGCTCAATAAACGTTTCCCGAGAACGGTTAATTAAGCGCGCATGATTTTCCTGCCATTTATGCAAGGGCGTGACGCCTGTTTTCTGATCAATCTTATTGGCAAACTCATCATGCAGCAGTGAAGGGTTCAAATAGGCATACGGATCTAGCCGCCCCAGCGTATGGGCGATGTCTACCCGCAGTGCCACTTCAATACGCTCAAGGCCATCCAGTGCCAGTAGGCGTAACCGCTTATCGAACACGTAAAGATCGACAGCTTGCTGAAAGGTGGTGCCGTGCTTAAACATATCTAACGCTAGGTAATCCGTTTTGCCTTTTTTAAGCAGCCGCTTACCGTTTTTATTTAAAGGCGTGCATACGCCTGAGCGCTGACGAAAAGCAAACCAATACCCGCTCAACCGGTAATAGCCAATCCGTTGGAGATGCGCCAGCGCGCGCTGGTCGTCTGTTACCGTTAAGCCACGATCTTTTAGCTGCTTTAATTGCTCCAAGTGGCTGAGCCAGGGCTTGATGTAACTCGTCATCTTTTTACCGCACCCTCCACCACTGCCGCCGCCAGCTGGCAGCGGGTTTCGCTGGCCCGGTTCAGGCGTTCCTTTAGCTGGTCGCACAGGGCCATGAGTTCATCGACTTTTTGGACGATGCGGTATTGCTCCTCTGTTGATGGCAGGGCAACCGGCATTTTTTTCAAGATGCCGTGATTCAAGTTTGTCATGGTCGTTCCAACAGAATTGCCAGTTAAATAGTCCCGAACGGTGTCCGTTGAAAATAACAACAGGATGAATCGCCTGTTAATTGCCGAATGAAATCGCAAAACAAAGCTACCGGTGCCACACAGCCATCCAGATTCTCTGTCTGTCACGATGGCGCAACGCCCGACTTCACCGCGTCTGGCCATCACAATGTCGCCCTTGGCCAATTTATAACTGGATAATTCTTCAGCCTTAGCAGGTGTGACGCTAACTGAGGAATCTTCTTTGATTCCGCCGCTTACCATATGAGACGGGTTAACCAGAGGGGTTCCGTTTTCAACATAATCATGTTTGTGAATCATCGAACCAAATGGTCCGGTTGATATTTCGTCAGCAATATCCTCGAATGAAGCCCAAACCCAGTTTGCTGGTGCGGGGTAACTATGCTGGGTTTCGTCCAGTTGAGTTAGCGGTCGTGGGCGCTTGATTCTTTTTTCGCCCGCGAGTGCCATTTTTCTTGTATGGATTTGAGTCAGCAAGTTGGTGGCAAGCTCATCCCCCGCATCCTGCTCCACCAGCCGCCCCATCACCGCCAGTTGCAGGATGGTCTGCTTGAGCTTGTCGATGCTCTGTTCGGTGGTGAACAGGGTGTCGAAGTGGGCTGCGAGGCGGGCCCAGTTGTCGGCCAGTTCGGTGGCGTTTTCGGATTGGGTGAGGGTGCCGAGCAGGGTGTCCACGAGGGTTTCGTGGGCTTCGAGCTGGTCGCTGGTTTGTTGCTCCAGCCGGTCGCAGAGGGCCATGAGTTCATTGACTTTTTGGACGATGCGGTGTTGTTCCTCGATTGGCGGCAGGCCGATTACATAACTCAGTAACTTATCTTGAGTTATCCCAGCGACAGTCGTACCCGTGCCGGTAATATCCAAGGTCGTATATGCCAGGAAAAAGTAATCTAGGGATACTTCAGGTGATACTTTGACGGCTTTCAGGTCTTGGTTGATAGCGATAGGCTTTGAGCATATCGCAATTTTGCCCAAGCCCATTCTGGTACAGATCAATACGTCGCCAGTATCTGCGAGCTTGCTCCCTGCCTTCAGGCCCTCTTTGGTAATATAGTCTTGGGTTTCGTCGAGATGCTTGGTCTTTCCCAAATCCTTAACGCTGGCCCATGGAATGTCTCCATTCCAAAAGCGAGAGTTCTGTTTGCTAGGAGTGCCGCCGCTCATTATCGAATCAAACAGTGCTCCGAGCCTCGTCCATTCCCAGTTTTCGGGAAGATGGAAGTACTGCTCTTCTACAGAAACACTTGGAAGCTTTTTGCGCCTTTTGATTTTTCCCTGAGTGTATAGCTGCGTCTGTCTCGCTGAAACTCGTTGCAAGAGGTCTGAGGCTGGCTCATCACTCGCTTCGCGAGTTGTGAGCTTGCCTTGAACTGCCATCCCGAGTATCAGTTCCCGCAGCTTCTTAACCCCAGTCAGCTCAATCTTGCCATTACTCCCCCGACCACTGGTGGACTTCTTCGTAACCGCCCGGGTCCACAAATCCAGATGCTCGGTAATCAGCTCCCGCGCACTCACGCCGCACCTCCGCCGGTGTTTTCATCGCTGTTGTGAGAAAGCGCATCGGCCAGGATGTCCCGCAGCTGGTGGCGGATTTCCTGGATTTCGGACTGCTGCTGTTCGTATTTGGCCAGCAGTTCGTCCGGGTCGTGGTTGACCTCTTCGCCCTGCCAGGGGTTCTTGATGTCCAGGTTGTAGTTGCGGGCCTTGATGTCGTCGATCGACACTTTCCAGGCCTGCTCGGTTTCCTCGCGGCTGGCGAAACCGTCCGCCTCGCTGCCCCACCAGTCGATTTCGGTCTGGAACTCCGAGAACTTCATGGGCTTGGTTTTGCTGTAGCTCTTGTAGCCTTCCGGGTAGGGGTGTTCGTAGTACCACACGGTTTCCGTGGGCTTGCCCTTGGTGAAGAACAGCAGGTTGGTTTTGATGCCGGTGTAGGGGTTAAACACACCGTTGGGCAGGCGCACGATGGTGTGCAGATTGCACTCTTCCAGCAGCTTTTCCTTGAGCCGGGTTTTCATGCCTTCGCCAAACAGGAAGCCATCTGGCAGTACCACCGCGGCGCGTCCACCGTCCCGGAGCAGGTGGATGAACAGGGTCATGAACAGGTCGGCGGTTTCCCGGGTGCGGAAGGCGCTGGGGAAGTTGGTTTCGATGCCGTCTTCTTCCATGCCGCCGAAGGGCGGGTTGGCCACGATAACGTCTACCCGTTCTTTCGGGCCCCAGCTGATGAGCGGGCGGGCCAGGGTGTTGTCGTGCTTAATCTGGTCCGGCACTTCAATGCCGTGCAGAATCATGTTGGTGGTGGCCAACAGGTGCGGCAGGGGCTTTTTCTCAACGCCGTGGATGCTCTTCTGCAGGGTTTGTTCGTCCTGCGGGGTACTGACGTAGTGCTTGCGCTTGTGCTCGATGGTGCAGGTGAGGAAGCCACCGGTGCCACAGGCCGGGTCCATCACCTTCTCGTCCAGTTTCGGGTCCACCCGGTTGACCATGAACTCGGTCACTGCCCGCGGGGTGTAGAACTCACCCGCGTTGCCCGCGCTTTGCAGGTCTTTGAGGATTTGCTCGTACATATCGCCCAGCTCGTGGCGCTCGGCGGATTTGTTGAAGTTGATGCCGTCCTGCAGCTTGTTGATGACCTGGCGCATGAGCTGGCCGGACTTCATGTAGTTGTAGGCATCCTCGAACACGTTGCGGATGACTACGCCCCGGTAGTCGTCACCGGCCGGTTCCAGATTCTGCAGGCCGGGGAACAGGGTGTTGTCGATGAAGTCTTTGAGCTCGTCGCCGGTGATGCCTTCCGGGTCGGCGGCCCAGTTTCGCCAGCGCAGCTTTTCCGGAATCGGGGATTTATAGTCGTCGTAAATCAGTTCCCATTCCTGTTCCCGGTCGTCGAAAATTTTCAGGAACAGCATCCAGACCAACTGGCCGATGCGCTGGGCATCGCCGTCTACGCCAACGTCTTTGCGCATGATGTCCTGAATCGATTTAATGGTGGTGCTGATTGACATGGTGAGATGTGTTCCGTTGGCGTGTTAATCACGGCCTGCACAAGGGCAGGCCGTCAGCAAAAAGGCAATGGTATCAGGCGGGCGTTTGGTAAAGGGCCTCTTCCAGTTCATGCAGCGCTTTTTTGTACTTAGGCTTGCCGCCGAACGCATCGAAGAGTTCCAGTACAGAGCCGATTTCGTTGAAAGGCGACATGGTGAGCACGCTGGTATCTTCGATGGGGGTTATACCGGCGTCGGCGTATTTATCCACCAGGGATTCAAGCACCTGCCGGGCCTGGCCTTCGTAGCGGTTGAAAATATCGCGCTTTCTGACTTGTTCGGCGCGCTCGCGGCGGGTCAGCGGTGGGCGGTCGAAGGCGATATGGCAGATCACATCGAAGGGGTCGGGTTCTTCACCCCATTTTTGGCCAAGCTCGGCGACCAGAGCATCCCAGAAGATGCCTTCTTCGGCCAGTTCATCGAGGATCGCCTGCTTGCGCTCGGCATCCTGCCAGCGGCGCAGAAACGCATCCAGCGAGGCGAACTGGGCTTTCACCTGTTTTCGGGTGTAGTCACGCAGGCTTTCGGTAATCAGCTTGCCATCCGGCCCCAGGTATTGAACGCGCTCAGCGACAATGCTCACTTCCACGTCATCCACCACGTATTTGCGCCGGGGCTCCGGCCCTTCGGTGGTGCCCAAGCCGCCCACATCGTCAGATTCCCAGGTGGCGTTCTCGTCTACGTCGTACTCGGCCCAGTCAGTCTCGACGCCTTCTGCGGCTGTGTCTTCTGTATCTTGTGGGTCTGCCTGTTCTTCATCCAAGGCGCCGTCTTGCTCATCCGCTGGAACGATAGGGGCGTCATCAGCATAGGGCTGATAGACCTGCACCGGCTCGCCATCGAAATCGGGATCGGCGAACAGCTCGGTGGCTTTCTTGAAATCCAGAATGGTGAACCAGTGCTTGTTGTAGTCGTCGTTGATGCGGGTGCCCCGGCCAATAATCTGTTTGAACTCGGTCATCGACTGGATGCGCTGATCAAGCACAATCAGCTTGCAGGTCTGGGCGTCCACGCCGGTGGTCATCAGCTTGCTGGTAGTGGCAATCACCGGGTAGCGCTCTTCCGGGTTGATGAAGTTATCCAGCTCGGCCTTGCCTTCTTGCTCGTCGCCGGTAATCCGCATCACGTATTTACGGTTCTCGGCCATTCGCTTAGGGTTGAGGTTGACCAGCGCTTGGCGCATACGCTCGGCGTGGTCGATGTCCTCACAGAAGACGATGGTTTTCTGATAAGGGTCGCTGCTTTCCAGCAGTTCGGTAATTTTGGCGGCCACTAGGATCGTACGCTTTTCCAGCACCAGCTGTTTATCGAAATCCCTCTGGTTGTAGATGCGGTCTTCAATCTCTTGGCCAAGCTTATCCCGCTGGCCCTTGCTGGGCCGCCAACCTTGCAGGTCTTTATCGATATCCACCCGCACCACTTTGTAAGGCGCCAGAAAACCATCCTCAATGCCCTGCTTGAGCGAGTAGGTATACAGCGGCGCGCCGAAGTAATCGATGTTGGAGACTTCCTTGGTTTCTTTGGGCGTGGCGGTTAAACCGATATGCGCTGCTGCGCTGAAATAATCCAGAATTTTGCGCCAAGCGGAGTCTTCCGCCGCACTGCCTCGGTGGCACTCGTCAATCACAATCAGGTCGAAGAAGTCTGGCGAGAACTGCTTGTAAATGTTCTGCTCTTCTTCGCTGCCGGTCACCGCCTGATACAGCGAGAGATAGATTTCATAAGACGCATCCACCGTGCGGTTGGTGACCTTGGTCATCGCCTGGCCGAAGGGTTTGAAGTCGTTGTTCTTGGTTTGGTCGACCAGGATATTACGGTCAGCGAGGAACAGTATTCGCTTCTTCTGGCGCGACTTCCACAACCGCCAGATGATCTGAAAGGCGGTAAACGTCTTACCGGTACCGGTGGCCATCACCAACAGGATACGGTCTTGCCCCCGTGCCACGGCTTCGACAGTGCGATTGATGGCAATGCGCTGGTAGTAGCGCGGGCTTCGGCCACTCCCGTCATCGTAATAGGGCTGTTCAACCACTGGGCGAGCATCGGGCTGAATGCCTTTGTATTGGCAGTAGCGCTCCCATAGCTCGTCAGGCGACGGAAATTCAGCCAGGGTTAGAGTGGTTTCGGTTTGCTTACCCAGCCCGGTGCGGTCGTGGAACAGGAAGCCGTCGCCATTGCTGGAAAACACAAAAGGCACATCCAGCGCATCGCTGTAAGCCAGCGCCTGCTGCATGCCATCGCCCAGGCTGTGCTTGTTATCCTTGGCTTCTATCACCGCAATCGGCTGGTTTTTCTGGAAGCTCAGTAGGTAATCTGCCCGGCGCTTTTTGCCCCGGGTATGCAACCGCCCCCGCACGATAATCCGCCCGGCGGTAAAGGTCACCTCTTCACGAATTTGCGTTTGGATATCCCACCCCGCCTGCACCAAGGCCGGGGTAATGAACTTGGTGCAAATATCGCGTTCGCTGAGGGCCTTCTTATCCATGGCAGCATCCTGCTTATTCTGGCGGGTGAGCTTATAAGCACTAGCTTACGATACTCAGCCGACTTAAGCATCTTGTGCTAAGCGGACGTGAGAATATCGATAGTTATACCCACAAGCGACACACTGGGTAGCAGAACGCTAATATGCGTGTGACACACCCGTGTCAGATTAAAGCCGCAGGTCAACGGCCGAGTAGCAGGGTTTGAAGGCAATATTGGCAGGCGTGGCACATGGATGACACAGATTTGACACAGCCAAAACAAAAGGGCCTACGCGTTAACGTAAGCCCTTGATATATTTGGCGCGCCCGGCAGGAATTGAACCTGCGACCTTCGGCTTCGGAGGCCGGTTTCAGTCGCATACGCATCCTTCCTCCTCATCGCCAAAAAATCATAAATTTTTTAAAAAACAATGACTTAAAACAAAATCAATGCTTTCTAACTCTTCACTATCACACCAATTAACGCCATTCTTTGTCTTTTGTCGTCACAATGTTGGCACACACCGTGACTTTTTCGCGTCCTGCTTTTTACCAGATTTGACCTTTGGTCAACGCGCAATATGTGCTCGTTTGAATGATTTGGCTACGCATAAAACGCGAGTAGTACAACCGCCAAAAAACGCAGCATCATACGCACAAAATGCCCTTATCACCACCATGCTAAACTCATCATCCACACCAACACGCGAGCGGTTTCGTTATGAGAGGCCAGCATGCCATCTGCTCATCGTCGTAAGTTGCCCATTGGCATTCAAACCTTTTCGGATATTCGGGAAGGCAACTATTACTACGTTGATAAAGCGCCGTTTATTGAAAAGCGAGTTATTGGTCGGGTAGACCGGACGATTGCTCGTTCCGGCCCCCCACAGATCCGAGCGTGCGCGATTGACGCACTCGGCTCCTCAACCGTCAGGTTCACACGAAGGACGCTCGGTGCACGATTCT
>NZ_JAMXSJ010000043.1:0-20403 GCF_024124725.1 Halomonas sp. Ps84H-12
ACTGCGGCTCCAGAGCGACGACCCTGGCGATGGTCTTCAAGCTGCTTCAGAGCGCCCAGAAGCGCTGGAAGCGGATCAAGGGGTTCAACAAGCTGGAGCTGGTCGTGAACAACGTCCAGTTCAAGGATGGCGAACCCTTGACCGATCAGTCAGACAGGACTGCCGCCTGACCGGCCATACACAGAATTTGACAATAACTCGCTGGGCATCCAGAACAGTGAAGCGCAAACCTATCAATTGGCACTTTTTAACGTGCTTCTGAAACAGAATCTGACAGGCTTAGAAACTCACCTTAAAGCGCTCTATGCCGGCTTACCCCACGACTGGTACCGAAACAACCCTATCGCCCAATATGAAGGCCACTACGCAAGCGTTTTTTACAGCCACTTTGCAGCGCTGGGTGTCGATGTGACGGTGGAAGATGCTAGCCACCACGGCAAAGTTGATATGAGCGTCGACTTTAACGGCCATATCTACCTGTTTGAATTCAAAGTGGTTGAACAGCTACCCGAAGGTAAAGCGCTAGAGCAGATCAAAGCCAAAGGCTACGCCGACAAACACCGCGCCAGCGGCAAGCCGATCCATTTGGTGGGCGTTGAGTTTTCAAGCGTTAAGCGGCAGATAGTCGCGTTTGACGTAGAGACGCTTTAAGTTAGATTTAGCCAGCAATGAAATAGTGGTAAAACATGCGTATTGAGACAGGAGTAGGCATGGCCAACAACCAGCACGACACCGGCTACAAGGAGCTATTCAGCTATCCTGAGTTCGTTCAGCAGTTGATGGAAGGGTTTGCACCTCCAGAAATCGCCCAACTGATGAATTTCTCTACGCTCAAAAATCACAGCGGCAATTACATCACGCCCCTGTTCGAGGAGAAATTTGAAGACGTGGTGTGGTCGGTGGAGATCACCTGGGAGGGTATCACCCAAGAAGTGTATCTCTACATCCTATTGGAGTTTCAATCGACTGTTGATCGCACTATGCCGATCCGGTTGATGCACTACGTGGCCTGCTTTTACGACCACCTGCTCAAAAATGGCACCACCACCCCGAGCAAAGGGCTACCACCCATTCTGCCTATTGTGCTGTACAACGGCTCTGAGCGTTGGACGGCACGCCAAGATATCTACGACATGGTGTACCCGGAACCACCAGCTTTTCTTCAAGTCTATCAACCACACCTACGGTATTACCTTGTGGATGAAGGGCGCTATACTGATGAAGAGCTGGGGTTACGCCCAACACCGCTGAGCGGCGTGTTCAGTATTGAAAAGGCGTCTGCTGATAGGAAAGGGCTGCAGCAAGCCGTTGATCGCATTGTTGCCATCATACAAGCCTCTCCTGATAAAGAGCGGATCGATAACATTATCACCCGCTGGCTCAAACGATATCTTCAGCGGCTAGGAGCCAAGGCAAACCTAGACCAGCTCACAAGCTTGATGGAGGACAAAGACATGTTGGCAGAAAATCTTGAAAACTGGGCGCAGCAAGAACGGCAAGCGGGAATTGAAAAAGGCACAAAGCTAGGCATCGAAAAAACTGCGCGCAACTTGCTGAAGCTTGGAGTGCTGAGTAACGAGCAGATTGCCGAGGTAACAGGGTTGGATCTAGAAGACATTGCCAAGCTGCAAACAGAGCTACAACATTAACGGTCTTAACGAATCAGGCCAGCTCCCAGGCTTGCGAAAATAAAGAGATGTTGGCTGAAAACATTAAAAACTGGATGCAGGAAGAGCGACAAGCGGGTCGTCAAGAAGGCCTGCAAGAGGCGGAGCACCGCGCGCTAGAAAGTAAACGCAATGCCGCCCGCTAACTCATTGCACTCACCGAAATGAGCGACCAGCTCATCGCCGATATTGAAGAACTGCCTGTAGAAGAGGTTGAAAAGCTACGCGCCGACATTAAGCACTAACCCATACTGCCAAAGCTCGCTTTCCAGGCAACACTCTAGATCCATGTGACGGGCTCAAGCGTTCTACGATATCTTCAGCGGCTAGGAGCCAAGGCAAACCTAGACCAGCTCACAAGCTTGATGGAGGACAAAGACATGTTGGCAGAAAATCTTGAAAACTGGGCGCAGCAAGAACGGCAAGCGGGAATTGAAAAAGGCACAAAGCTAGGCATCGAACAGGGCACAAAGCTGGGCATCGAAAAAACTGCGCGCAACCTACTGAAGCTTGGGGTGCTGAGTAACGATCAGATTGCCGAGGCAACCGGGTTGGACCTAGAAGACATTGCCAAGCTGCACGCAGAGATACAGCGCTAAACCCTAGCCTGCCCTTGAATCACCGCATTAAAGCCTGCCGGGGTAATCGGCTGCTGTTCGGCATCGACCACCGTGCCCCCTAAGCGCGCCAGCTTTTTAGAGAGCGATACTAACTTCGCTAGCTGGAGCTTGCTAGGCGTTAGCGTGCGGCTGTTTTTAACAATTTTAATGCTCACCCCTTTGACTGGCGGTTGGCTCGCTGGTGATTCGGTTAAGGGGGGAAGCTGACCAGCGCCTACAGCGTTTTCGATGACGATCGGCGTGCGCGAGGAATCCCCTGTCACGGCAAAGGTTTTGCTGCGCTGTTCGTATACCGCACCCAGGGATGACAGCGTTACGCCCAAGCGATCATTCA
This sequence comes from Halomonas sp. Ps84H-12, assembly GCF_024124725.1. Lineage (NCBI taxonomy): Bacteria > Pseudomonadati > Pseudomonadota > Gammaproteobacteria > Oceanospirillales > Halomonadaceae > Halomonas > Halomonas sp. Ps84H-12. The sequence continues at coordinate 2,622 of NZ_JAMXSJ010000043.1, forward strand.
GCGCAGGTGAGGGCGCTTCAAATAGCACTTGTACCTCCCAAGCGGCGCTCTGTTGATTGAGTAACACCGGTGCTGACTGGGGAGAGAGTGAATTATTGGAAACGACAACTGCACCCTGGGCAACAGGCACGCCCCCCGCCCTTCCACGTACCAGAAATAGATATAGTGCTACACACCCACAAGTAAAACTTAGCCAAAGCGCACCAATCGCCACCACCAATACAAGCGTTTGCGTGTCCATTGCCTTTATCTCATGCTGTTAGCCAAACAAAGCTTTATTTTTATGCATGAAACATTAGCCCAGGACAGAAAATTTGCAAGCTAACTATCTGTTACATTATGTCACTCTTTGTTGAGCATTTGAATCGTATGCTCGCGCTGCTGCTTGATAGCGCTGTCCAAAATATCCAACAGTGCCTGGTAATCTTCTGGCATGGAAGCATCCAGCCCGTGTTGCTCTACCCGCGCTATCGTTGCCTGGGTTTCACGAATCAGCGTTTGTAACGCGAGCGCTACTTGCTCATGCTCCTCGGGCTGCATACTCACTTAATGGCCTTGCTGCAGGCGTTGTACCCGCGCATACAGCTGTTTAGCGTTTTCAACCGCTGTGGCTTCATACGCATCCAGGGTGAGCAGCATATCTTTACGCGGGTCGTTCATCGCTGCTTCCAGCTCGTTACGGTAGCGTTTTAGCAAATGCTCCAGGTTCATACGAATCATGGTGAGTTCCAGCTGGAACTCCGCCTTCAGCTTGGCGTAGCGCTCTTTTTGCTCAGGCGCTGTGCTGCTTGCCTCAACAACGGCGCTGATCGTCAGCTTGATCTGCTTTTCAACCGCATTGAGCTTGGGGACGAGGTCATTGATGACCTCTCGGGCTGAGATGGTGGTCGTCGATATACTCATATCACATCCTAAAAAACCGGCCCTTTTGGGGCCGGTTAGTTGTACTACATTGTTGCAAAAGCAAGCACCTTATCGTAAAGGCGCTTCAGATTAACCCAGCAGAGAAAGAACGTTCTGCGGGATCTGGTTAGCCTGTGCCAGTACGGAAGTGCCGGCCTGCTGCAGGATCTGCGCGCGGGTCATGTTGGCGACTTCTACTGCGTAGTCAGCGTCTTGAATACGCGAGCGGGCAGCAGACAGGTTGGTCTCCGTGGTGCTCAGGTTTTCGATAGACGATTCTAAGCGGTTCTGAACCGCACCGAGGTCAGAGCGAAGAGCGTCAACCGTAGAAAGCGCAGTGTCTAGATCACTAAGCGAAGAACGCTCACTTTCAGTGGCTTCGGCAGTGGTCAATTCACCCTCACCATCAACGTAAATACGCTGACCAGCATTATTGGTCACGTTGCCGTTTTCTTGAACGAAGTAGCTGGTATCTTCAGTGGCATTTGCCGTTAACTGACCTTCAGCATTAACAAAGGCACTTGAACCGTCACTGGTAATACCTGCCGTGAACGACGCGTTGGCTAGATTACCCTGGCTATCAACTGATACCTGAATCGTTTGGCTGTTACCTTGGCCATCAAAGTCTGCTGAGGTGTAAGCGAAAGTACCACCGATATTGTCATCTAACAAATCCATGACTGCATCGGAGCTTAACGTCAGACCTGAGGCTGTCAAAGTACCATTCGCGCCATCGTTGGCAACGGTATAGCTAGCGCCACCTTGAATCGCAATACTGGCACCGTCTTGACCCAACACTGCCCCAGATACATTCTCTGCAGTGGCTGCTACTGCCGAGCCACCAGAGTTGGTTTCTGTTAAGTTGCCGCTACCATCTAAAAACAGCTGCTGGCCGCTTGAAGCAGATGTCATTGATCCATCAGCAGCAATATTAACATCGGTACTAGATCCACCAAGTGTAATCGTCGCAGTAGTAACGCTACCAGACTCTGGCGTTAAAGCATCAATCAGCTGTGATTCCGCAGCGGAACCACTAATACCGGCATTTGTAAACGCCGTATCCTGATTGTACGTGAACGCTCCACGCGCGGCGTCATAGGTGTAAGCCGAATCAAAATTGCTAATAACGGGCGCGGCATCCGTGGTGAGCTCATTAGCACCATTAATAAATACAGGGTCACCACCGATATCAACGGCATCGCCAGCTGCATTTAAGTTGACCGTTACCGCACCACCGTTAGCAGTAAAACTCTCTGTGCCCGTATCATTATTGGCGTCAATAGTGGAAGCAAGCGCGCTTGAGCTTAAGGAAAGCCCAGCAACATCAACCTCGCGGCCGTTACCGGTGATGGTATCGCCAGTCTGCGCCACAGAACCACCACCACCAGTTGCGGCTGCTGTTACTTCAACGCTGCCGCCATAGGCACCAACGTTCTCCGCCAAGTTGGTTAGCGTGGCTGCTGTGTTACCAGCGCTATCCAGTGTCAAACGGCCATTACTGTCAAAGTAAAGTGCCGATTTGGCCCCGTCTGCATCTGTAGATACCAAGTTACCAGTATTATCTACATAGGCAGTGAACGCGCCTTGGCCATTGATATCCACCGATAACTGGGTGAAGTCGCCACCTGTGCTCGTGTCTTGCGCCGCAGTAAGATCAGTGTAAGCAGTTGCAGTACCCGTGAATGTTTGGGCACCAACATTCGCTCCGGTGGTGTAAGTAGCACCATCAATTTGTAAACTTGAACCAGCCACCGCTGCCAGTGCAGAAGATAGGTTGTCCACGGTCAGTGAATCTGGCGTTGCTTGGTCGGTAATCGCCAAGTTACCGGTGGTATCTAGGTAAAGCGATTCACCATTAGATCCGGTAATATTGCCTTGATCGTCAATAAGGACATCAACAGACTCTGTACCAATGGTAACGGTTGCCGACTTAGGATCATTGCCCAACGTCACGTCCATGGCATTACGAAGCGCAGATACAGAAGAATCTGCGCCTTCACCATTAAAGGTGGAACCGTAGGTCCAGTTGCCGCTATCCGCTGTATACGTAACGCCACCTGTAGTTATGGTCTGGCCATCATCGGCCAACGCCAGCGCAGAGGACACGGTTGCCGGCGTATTAGGTACCGTCACGGCACTAACCGTATCGCCATCCTGCAGATTGTTGAACAGGTTAGCAGAGCTTACTTGAGCGTTGGCTTCGGCAATCACGAATTCGTTAGTGTTTCCTACTCGAGTAGCGCCTGCCAATGTCAAGGTGTCTTGTGTAGCAGCTGCATTCGCCACAGCACCTGCGCCTGTGACATTGAAGCCTTCCAAGCCCAGCGTTTTAGCATTAATTTCTTTCAGAGCAACTTCAATCACTTCGCCATCATTGGCGCCCACTTGGATTTTCAAGCCGTTATCAGACTGCAGTACTTTGGTGCCGTTAAAGTCGGTTTCTTCTGAAATACGGTTGATTTCTGACAGGCGCTGATTGATTTCGTTTTGGATAGAGTCCAAGTCGTCTTGACTGTTGGTGCCGTTTTCTGCCTGGACTGCCAACTCACGGATGCGCTGCAGGTTGTCGTTCACTTGGTTCAGTGCGCCTTCAGCGGTTTGTGCCACGGAAATACCGTCGTTGGCATTACGCTGCGCCTGCATGAGACCCGTAATCTGGGAAGTCATACGGTTGGCGATCGCCTGACCCGCTGCATCATCTTTGGCACTGTTGATACGCAGGCCGGAAGACAGACGTTCCATAGAAGTGGTCAGAGCATTCTGCGACTTATTCAAGTTTTGCTGACCGATCATCGAGGTGATGTTGGTATTGATCACGGACATGGTGATACTCCTTGCGTGTGAACTGGCCGTCAGGCCCGCTTTTCGGCCACGTTGTGTGCCGTTGTATAGATTAACGACCTGGTGAAGAGAATCTTTAGGGTGGATAGTAAAAATTTATGTAACTTTTAGTGAGCAGAACCACAGGCAGAGCTAAGCCATTCGGGTGAGGCGCTGTATTTTTGTGCGCGAACGCGTATTGTATCTCCACTTGCATATTCGATAGGAAATACCCATGTCAACCACCTACCTACCTTTGCTACTGGCTGGCATCGCTGTTGTGCTAGGGCTAATAAGCGTTGTGCTGTTTTACAAGGTGGTGATTGCACCAAGTAAGGCTGAGCTTTCCTCCACGCAAGCCTCCACTCCCCTAGCAGAGCAGGCGGATACTCCCAGCTACAAAAGCCAACCTAAAACCTCTAGCAAGCAAAGCAAAAGGCCAACCCAGCAGTGTTTGTTTGTGATGTTTGATGCGCCCAGCCAAGCCATTAACCAAGCGCTGGGGGAGATGCTCACCGAGAAAAACGCCTTTTACGAGGCGGAGCTAGGCGCCTTCCACCTTCCGCCAGGGCCGCAGGGCTACCCGATTATGCTGGCTAGCGCTACCTCGCCCGGTAAACTGCCGCCGCTACATAAAGAGCATAAAGAGAGGGAGCATACGCCGGTGCAGGGGGTGTCGATCTTGATCCGCTTTTTGAACACGCGGAAGGTGTCGCGCAACCCGGAAGATTTAATCACCTTCACCCACGAGGTAGCGGCGCTGGGTGGGAAAATTTTGGATGCTCAGCGTAAGCCCATCACAGAAGAGAGTTTGGCGGCCATGTACCGAGAGGGGGAGTAGTTGTAAGGGGTTAGGTTGCTTTGTTGTTGTGCCCTGCAATCGCATGGGGCATATTAAGAATGGTGCTAAAACCCGTCGCCCGCTGAAGCGGCCTCCCACTTTAGACTGACTCTCTCTATTTAGCTGGCTTCTACTTTTGACTGGCTTCCACTTTTGACTGAGACTCTGTGAGGGCAGCCTTATGAGTGCCCCAAGGGGTTTGTCAGGATAGGACTTGTAGTGAATTCAGTGCTTGGTTTCGGCGCGGAGTTTCGCTACTTCTTCCAAGGGGAGTTCTTCAATCTCGGCAATGAGCTGGTCGCTCATTTCTGTTAAAGCAATCAACTTGCGCGCTGCGTTACGCTTGCCCTCTAATGCCCGCTGTTCGGCTTCCTGACGACCTTCTTGCCGGCCTTCTTGGCGGCCTTCCTGGCGGCCTTTTTCAATACCTAAGCGCTCAATGGTGTTCACGTAAGGCATGTGTTTTTCCTCCTGTATCGCATAAACCGCTTGCGCAAAATCAGGGTCTAGGCGTTTTGGTAACTGGATCATCCAGTCAATAATGTTAAATAGCCGTAAAATTTGTTCGCGGTTGTAGCCACGCTCATATAAAAGCCTAATGAGGGCTACTTTGGTGTCTTTTCGCGTCGCGCTATTTTTCACACGTTTAGCCTGGATCTGAGCCATCACTACCAGCGCAAAAACGTTGTCGCTGGTTTCTAGCTCTGCCCAGCGGCCTTCCCAATCTATTAGTTTAGCCATAGGAAAGGTAAAGGTCAGTTCACACCCCCCAGCGCTCGTAATGAAACGTTGTGGGGCGGAAGCTTTTACGGGTATCTGCCAGTACCGCAAGACTGACCACCTCCATTCCGTAGCGATCCCGCAAGCGATACTGATAGGTAAACATCCGCTCGGAAAATTCAACTTCGGGCTCACCCTGCACTTCAACGTGAATCAGCACCCAGGTCTCGCTACCGTCTTTGGCATAGACTTTGATCAGTTTGTCGGCGTAACGTCGGCCGCTTTCGGCACCAACCGTAATCTGTTGCAATTCTTTATCAAGGAAGCTGTAGCCTTTTGACCAATCAACGTGCTGGTTTATCGTCGGAAACAGCAATTCTAGAAATTCTTTAAAATATGCCTCTAACGCCATTTTCCATGGGCTGTCATGGTCAGCGCGGTGACGGTCATCTTGATCGCTCATGATGGCTCCTCTATTGGTACATACACCTTACCAAAGAGCGTTCTTGAATTGGTGAGAAGTCGTGCACAACAGTATTGTCGGCGGTGCCACCTAAACACAGATTACCTTGTTAGCGTTTGATAGCTGTGCAGATTTTCTACTTATTTCACAAGGTAGGTATTTTATTTCGCCAAGCGGCCTCTTTCTGAGCGGTTCACTTTATCGCCCGTTGAGGCCGCTTTTGGCGTTATTGGCTACCGTGACGTTGGCTACTTTTTACGGCCTAGCTGAGCATCTAGCGCTTCAAACTGCTGGGTTAGGTAGGAGCTCATGCTGTTCATTTGAGCAATCATGCCATCTAGCTGGCTGAACTGGGTGCGGTAGCGGGCAATGGTGCCTTCAATGGATTTTTCCATGCGCTCGAAGCGCTCGCCCAGGCTTTTAATACGGTTTTCTGCGCCACTAATGGCCAGCTTGACCACACCATTGTTGCTGAGCATTTGGTCGATTGTCGTGGACAGCTTGCCAGCCAGGCCGTTCTCTTTTTTATCACCCGCGAAGAAGTCGCTCAGCGCCTGGGGGTTATTGGCTACCAGGTCGGATAGCTTGTCGTCATCCACTGCCAGCTTACCGTCGCGCTGCAGGGTAATGCCTAACTGGTTCAGGGTGCCTAGCTCGCCACCTTCCACGCCACCGGTCAACACGTTGCGTAAGCGGCTTTCAATGGTGCGCACGGTGCTGTCGCCGACCAGCTCGCCTGCGGTTTCGCTGTCGCCGGTAAAGCTGGTGAGTTTGGCAATGGTGCCTTTCAGGTCGTTGAACGCTTTCACGAAGTCGTTGATGGCTTCGCGCTGCTTGAGGGTGTCGCGCTCGACGCTAATGGTACTGGTGGCCGTTTCACCTTCGGCAATACTCAACTCGGCCAGGTTGAGCGTAACCCCTTGAATAGCGCCTTCGATCTGGTTTTTGGCACTGCTGATGGCAATGCCATTGACCGTGAGCGCGGCATTTTCGCCAGAACGCTTGGTGGCGGCATCTTCACTAAACGGCCCTGCTACTGTTGCCGCGGGGGCCTGGCTGGTATCTACAAAGCTGAAGCCTTCAATCGAAGCATCCGCACCTGTAGCCTTGGAGCTGAGCGCCAGGCGGTAGCCTTCCCCATCGTTGATGATGGTGGCGTTAACACCGGCATCCTTGTGGGCGTTAATGGCGTTACGAATGGCTTCCAGGCTGCTGTTGGGGGCAATGGCAATATCGACCGAATCCGCGCCGCCAAAATTGAGCCGTATGGCCGTGGCCCCTTGCAGGTCTAGCGCGGCGTTTTTTTCACCCGTGATGCGGTTAGATGCCAAGGTGCCAGAGGTGGCCAACTGCGACACCTCTACCCGGTAGCTGCCGGGCAGCGCGCTGGCGGTGGTGGTGGCTTTAATGGCATCGCCCCGCACGTTGGCGGAAAGGCTTTGGTAGAGCTTAGGGTCGTTGAGTTTCGCTACAGCATCTTGAAAGCTGTTTAGCGATGTTTGCAGCTGGCCGTAGGCAGAAATCTTATCCTGCTGTTGCTCTTTTTGGCGGGTAATCGGCGCGAGTTTGCCCCGCTCCGCTTCTTGAAGCTGATCCAACAAGCCGGTGAGATCCAGGCCAGAGCCGACGCCTAGAGAGGTTATTGTCGCCATGCAGATGTTCCTCGATGCAAAAGGCTAAACCCACAGTCATTGATACAGTGCGCCAACAGTGGCGTTTCGACTGGATTTAATAGCATTCTTATCGACGGAACAACGGCTAACTTTAGGTCTTTTTTATCACCTAACTCCGAATACCCCATTACCCCAATAAAAACGCCTGCTTAGCGCAGGCGCTTTGGAGATAGCTAAACAAAGTTGGTATTATTTTCGGCCTAGCTGTGCACCTAACGCATCAAACTGCTGGGTGAGGTAGCTGCTGGTTTGGTTCATTTGGGCAATCATGCTATCCAACTGGCCAAACTGAGTGCGGTAGCGAGAAATGGTCTGCTCGATGGATTGCTCCATGCGCGTGTAACGCTCGCCCAGCGACTCAACGCGGTTTTCAGCACCAGAAATCGCGCCGGATACCGTACCATTAGTGCCTAGCAACTGCTCGATGGTTTGGTTCACTTGGCCTGCCATGCCTTCGTTATCGGCAGCACCTGCAAAAAAGGCAGAGAGCGCATCCTGATTATTGGCAATGGCATCATCTAGCTTGCCGCTATCAACTTCGAGCGTGCCATCGCGCTGTAGTGAAATGCCGATATCCGTCAGCATGGAGAACTGGCCTTCGATACCTCCACCCAACACGCTGCGTAAACGAGACTCCACCGTGCGTACCGCACTGTCACCCAGCAGCTCACCGGCGGCACCGGTTTCCGCATTAAAGCTGGTGAGTTCGCCAATGGTGCCTTTTAGGTCGTTGTAGGCATCTACAAAGCCAGTAATCGCTTCGCGCACTGCTAGGGTGTTTTGCTCTACTGAAACGGTGCTATCTCCCTCTTCCTGAAGGTTCAGTGTGACTCCTTGAATGGCACCTTCTACTTGGTTGGTAGGGCTAGTGATGGCCACACCGTTAACATTCAATTTCGCATCTTGGCCTGCTTGCGTAAACTCTGATTCCAACTGCCCGCCAAATTCCGCCCCTAGCGTTATGCCTGAAATAGACGCGTCTTCACCGGTTTGCGTGGAATTGAGCGCTAGCCGGTAATTTTCACCATCAAAGATAATAGAGGCAGAGACACCACTATCTTCTTTCGCGTTAATGGCATCGCGTACTTCTTCAAGCGTGCTGTTGGCAGCAATGTCTACCTCAACGTCAGCTTGCTCAGCGCCTGCAAAATTGAGGGTCAGCGTGGTCGCTTCTGTGGTCAGGGCAGTAGTTGAATCCGGCACGCCTGCGGTTGCCAGGGTGCCCGATGTGGCTAACTGAGTGACGGATACGTTATAGCTACCGGGCTGCGCTTCGCCATCTGCCGTGGCAGTGAATGCTTCACCGCTAACGTTGGTCGAGAGGCTCTCATACAGTGTGCTGTCGTTGAGAGCATCCGCTGCGTCCTGAAAGGCAGAAAGGGCCGTTTGTAGCTGCCCATAGGCAGAGATTTTGGTTTGCTGGGTTTCCAGTTGCTGCTCGATGGGCGCAAGTTTGCCACGCTCAGCTTCTTGCAACTGATCTAGCAAGCCGTTGAGGTCCAGCCCTGAACCGATACCAAGTGATGAAATGGAAGCCATGCGTACCGTCCCTTTTTCGCGTTGTGCGGCCGTCTTACCGATTTTGCGGCAGCCATTATTCAAGTTAGCTAATTAGTTATTTATTCGGCATTGAGCCTATTAACTTTAACAAATTTATTAGCCTTGGGCTTACTCATTTACCAGAAACAGCAAACCAAAGCTATAAACTTCTGTTTATTAAGACTTTCTACCGACACCCACATAGCAAACACCCGCCTCACTCAACGCGCTGGGCGCGTATAAATTACGCCCATCTACCACTAATTTATTGTTTAGCTGGCTGGCTAACCAAGTGAAGTCAACGGTGCGAAACTCTTTCCACTCTGTACAGATGACCAGTGCATCTGCACCTTTTACTGCCTGTATGCGATCGCCTGCGAGCATCAGGTCGTCACGCTCGCCATAAAGCCTTCGGCACTCTCCCATCGCTTCCGGGTCGAACGCTTGCACCTTTGCGCCTGCTGCCCACAGGGCTTCCATCAGTGCTCGGCTGGGCGCTTCGCGCATATCATCGGTGCCGGGCTTAAATGCTAGCCCCCAAATAGCAATCACTTTCCCCTCTAAGTTACCGAGGCTCTCTTGCAGTTTTGTGTAAAGCGTTTGTTTTTGGCGCTGATTAACGGCTTCTACGGCTTTTAATAATTCCGGCGTGTAACCTAATTGCAAAGCGGCTTGCTCAAGGGCGTGTACGTCTTTGGGGAAACAGGAGCCGCCATAACCACAACCAGGGTAAATAAAATGGTAGCCAATACGCGGGTCACTTCCGATACCCCGGCGCACATCTTCAATATCAACCTCTAAGCGCTCCGCTAAATTCGCCATCTCGTTCATGAAGCTAATTTTGGTCGCCAACATGGCGTTGGCGGCATATTTCGTCAGCTCTGCCGCTCGCACGCTCATAAACATGAGCTTGTCGTGGTTGCGGTTATAGGGCGCGTAGCAGGCTTTCATACGCTCTTTTACCCGCTCGCTCTCGGTGCCTACGATAATGCGAGCGCCGCGGGTGAAGTCATCAATGGCAGCGCCTTCTTTCATAAACTCAGGGTTGGAGCACACATCAAAAGGGTGTTCAACCTTACGCTGCTGTAGCACGCGGCTGATGGTGTCGCTCACACGCTCGGCCGTGCCTACCGGCACCGTCGATTTATCCACCACCAGCTTATAGCCCTGCATGTGCTGGCCGATACTTTCCGCGACGCTTAATACGTACTGCAGATCAGCGCTGCCATCTTCGTCTGGCGGGGTGCCCACCGCGATAAACAGCGTGTCGCTTTCGGTTACCGCCTGCGCGGTATCTGTGGTAAATCGCAAACGCCCAGCGGCAACGTTATGCGCTACCAGCTGGCTCAGGCCTGGCTCGAAAATAGGGATCTCACCACGGCTAAGCTGTGCGATGCGGTTAGCATCAATATCCATGCAGATGACCTGATGACCCACATCCGCCAAACACGCACCTGCCACGAGCCCTACATATCCGGTACCAAAAACGCTAATTTGCATAATCAACCAGCTCTAAAAAGGAGTGCCGCAAGCCTACCACACCTTTTTTGCAATTCAGATGACACGCAAAACTCAGCCCAATACATAGACCTTGGTCTAACACTCCTACTGCTTTATAATGCACTGCAGCACACCCATTTTGCTGCGATTGCAGGAGCAACCTACCATGCCCGCTGAAGCATTATCCCCCGCGACCACTGCTTCCTTCCACGTACAGCGCAGCTTGCGCCACTGCCTTTCTAGCGTAGCGGAACTGCTTTATGAGAGCGGCCATGTGCTTGAAACCATCACCCTGATACAGCGTGGTTTATCGCACCAGGAGTTGATCTCTCTGAGCCATCAGCACCCCCGTTGGGCGCTTTGCCAGCAAGTGTTGGAAGAGAGTGATGCCGCCACTTTTAATGACTATGGCCGTTTTGTGTTAACAGCCATGGGCCGCGAGCTGATGTTTGATATGTTTGGGCAGGGAGCCGCAGACTGCGCCTAACGCGTTAGCCAAGCGCCCGCTAGACAGGAGCGGGCGCTTGGCAGCACAGGCCAGGGGGATAGAGTGAGTGGTACAGCAGCGTAGCGCTTAGCGTAGGCCCAGCATGGAAAGAATAAACAGCACTACCACGATCAAACCCACGATATAGATAATATTACGCATAATGGCACTCCTTGCTTGTTTTGCTTGTTGCGTTTTCGAGAAATCAAATGGCTGCTCACCCTTGAGCTGACCCTTCCAGCCTAGCAGGCTTTGTTTTGTTTTGCGTAATCAGCCCCCCCTATCGCGGCTTGCCTTATCAATCAGCGCGAAAAACCTAGTAAAGCATTAGATGAGACTCATCACTACTACCGTGAAGGTCACGCCGGTAAGCAAGAATCCCAACGCCAGCATCAGGCCATCTCTGGCCACCAGCCCCAGCCCAAACAGCGTGAGTGCCAATCCAGCGCCATTGGCACTGAAAGGGATGAACTCCATCGGCGGCATCGCTAACGCCACCAGCAGGCAAGCGAAGGCCGTCACCCGAATACCGATGTAGCCGGTCATCCAAGCCAAGCGTACGCCCAGCAAGCCATCGACCCATTTGGCGGGCTTTTTCATGTAGTGCAGCGCTTTATCAAACTTCTGCCGTGATAAAGAACGATTCAGCAGCCATTTAGGTAGCCAGAACGTTTCCCGCCCCACCAGCAGCTGCGAAGAGGTCAGCAGCACTAACACCGCCATCAGCGTTGGCATGCCGGGGATATCACCAATAATCGGCGCCAGCGTTATCAAGCCTGCCAATAGAAGCAGCGGGCCAAACGAGCGCCGCCCCACCGCATGCACCACATCATCCACGCTAACCTGCGCGTTTTCCCGCTCCATCCGTTCCATGGTGTGGATCAGTTCGGTTAAATTCGTTGCTTCCCGCGTATCGCTCATGGGCGTCTCGGCGCTCCTTTGCCATTGGATTCTGTTTAACGTCAGTCTGTTTCACGTCGATCTGTTAAGCTCAGGTCTGTTGAACATCGCTGCTTGGTTAATCGCTTGGCCTCTATAGGTTAGCCTCTGGTGCCGCTCGCTACCCATGCTTTACGCTGCTGTTCAAGCACTTTTAACCTTGTCACTCTTTCCGCTTGGCGAGCTGCTCTTTGAGCTGTTTGGGCACTTGCTTGATGATCAGCCGGTCCTGGGCTTCGTCATACTCAATACTGGAACCCAGCAGGTGTGAATCGAAACTGATCGAGACGCCGCCAGAGCGCCCGGTGAAGCGGCGGAACTGGCTGATGGTGCGTTTGTCCGGCGGGATTTCCGGCGAGAGGCCGTAGTCGGCGTTGCGAATATGGTCGTAAAACGCCTTGGGCTGCTTCTCATCCACAAGCCCGGAGAGCTCTTCCAGCGTCATGGGTTCGCCACGGCGCAGCTGTTCGTTGGCGTAATCAACCAGGGTATCGGTCTTTTCACGGCTGGCGTCGTCGTCTAAATCCTCTTTTTCGACGTAGTCGCTAAAGGCTTTCAGCAGCGTGCGGGTTTCGGCGGGGGCATCAATGCCCTCCTCCATGCCCAGCAGCGCCGCGACGCCATCGGCGAGCTTTTTACCGCCCCGGTCTTTTAGAAACGAGACGTACTGCGTGCTTTCCGCACCGCTCTGCCACTGGGTCAGGTTGATGCGGGCCGCCAGGGTGAGTTGGCTCGTGTTCAGTTGGGCGGCAGGCACCGCTTGATGCGCGTCGTTAAAGCCGATACCTTCCCGCTGATGCACGAGCGCCATGAACAGCGTTTCGGTGTCGCCTTGACGTAGATGGGCGATGACCAAGAAACCGCCAACGGAGAGCTGACCTTGCAGCGTTTGGGCCAAACGCTCGGCCATGGCGCTGGCCAACTGAGCAAAGGTTTGCTCGTCGGCTTGATACGCCGTAAGCCACACCACCAGCGGCCCGGCCTGCTCGCCCTGCTCGGCAAAGCGCCCCCAGCCCTTCGCTTTGGTGTTGTAGGTGTCGTTTAGCGCATTCACTAGGCTGGCCATCACCGTGTCGTCACTGGCAGCGGCGGCCTCGGCAGGCGGGGCCGTCACACTTAAGCGCTCGCCGTCGAGGGATGGCTCAAGGCGGTAGACAGTACTTTGCAGTAGCGGCATAAACAGGCATTACCTTTGTAAAAACGTCGAAGAGGTCACTTCAGCATCAGGGCTTTAAGCGGTAACCGGTGCGGAAAATCCAGGCAATGGTGGCAAGGCTTGCCGCCAGAAACAGCAAAATCATCGCTACGCTAGCGCCCAAGCTAACATCGCTAATGCCGTAGAAGCTCCAGCGGAAACCGCTGACGAGGTACACCACCGGATTCGCCAGGGTCACACTCTGCCAAAACGGCGGGAGCATATCGATGGAGTAGAAGCTGCCGCCCAGGAACGTGAGCGGGGTAATCACCAGCAGCGGCACGAGCTGCAGCTTGTCGAAGCCATCCGCCCAGATGCCGATGATAAAACCCAGCAGGCTAAAAGTGACGGCGGTCAGCACCAGAAACGTCAGCATCCAGAACGGATGGGCGATCTCAAGCGGCACAAAGAAGCTGGACGTGCCGAGAATGATCAGCCCCAGCAGTATCGATTTCGAGGCCGCCGCCCCTACGTAGCCCACGACGATCTCTAGATAGGAGATCGGTGCCGACAAAATCTCATAGATGCTGCCGGAGAATTTGGGAAAAAAGATGCCAAACGAGGCGTTCGAGACGCTCTGGGTCAGCAGCATCAGCATAATCAAACCAGGGACGATAAACGCGCCGTAGCTCACCCCGCCAATTTCCGTGATCCGCGAGCCAATCGCCGCGCCAAACACCACAAAGTAGAGCGAGGTAGAGATCACCGGTGAGACAACGCTCTGTAGCAGCGTGCGGCGAGTGCGGGCCATTTCCGCCATGTAAATCGCACGAACGGGATAGAGATTCATGAGCGCTCCTTCACCAGGTCCACGAAGATATCTTCCAGCGAGCTCTGCCGGGTGTGTAGATCTTTAAAGCTGATGCCCGCCTGCTCTAGCTGCGTTAACAGGGTAGAGATCCCTCGCCCATCCTCTTCCTGGCGGCCATCGTAGGTATAGACCAGCTCATAGCCACCGGCGGCCAAGCTGAGCGCTTCCTGCGCCAGTGCGGGCGGCAACTCCGCTAGCGGGCTGTGTAGCTGCAGGGTGAGCTGCTTGCTGCCCAGCTTTTTCATGAGCGCGGCTTTCTCTTCCACCAGCACGATCTCGCCGCGATTGATGACGCCTATGCGGTCGGCCATCTCTTCGGCTTCTTCAATGTAGTGGGTGGTGAGAATGATCGTCACCCCATCGTCCCGCAGCCCGCGTACCACGTTCCACATATCCCGCCGCAGCTCGACGTCCACCCCGGCGGTCGGCTCATCCAAAAACAGAATGCGTGGCTCGTGGGAGAGCGCCTTGGCAATCAGCACCCGCCGCTTCATACCGCCGGAGAGGGTCATCAGGCGATTGTGGCGTTTATCCCACAGCGAGAGCGACTTGAGCACTTTTTCGATATGGGCGGGGTTGGGGGATTTACCAAACAGGCCACGGCTGAAACTCACCGTGTTCCAGACCGTTTCAAACGCTTCATTGGTGAGTTCTTGCGGCACAAGGCCAATCCGCTCGCGGGCTTGGCGGTAATCGCGCACGCTGTCGAAGCCATCGACAATGACATGACCTTCGCTGGGATTGACCAAGCCACATACCAAGCTGATCAAGGTAGTTTTACCCGCCCCGTTCGGGCCGAGCAGAGCAAAAATTTCGCCGCGCTGGATGGTTAAATCCACACGAGTGAGCGCCTGAAAGCCACCTTCGTAGGTTTTATTCAGGCCATCGATGGTAATGATGGGGTCGTTCAAGGCGTACTGCTCCTTAAAGCTTGGCCATCATTGGCCAAAAAGGATTTATCCGCACCCGGTTGACATGCCGTGCTGGCAAACAACTCGGGCCTCTTGACGCTCAGTTGCGCCGGAGAAACGTCCCAACAATATTCGCTTGACCTCGCCGTGCGGCATGTACCGCGTAATGTCGGGGTCATCAAGCCTTGCCAGGACATTCCGCGCAGCATTGGCCAGCCCCCCCCCCTTGGCCCAGTGGCTCATGCGGCGGTTGTAATCCCGCCACTGTACCTTGCCCGCGATGGGCTGAGTCAGGTCTTCCGAAGCGAGAAGCGCCGCCTCGTCCATGATGGTATGAGCCGCCTGATAGGCGATGGTGCGAAGGTGCTGCTGGGTGCGCTGGCGGCGAGCCACTTGCTTCTTCTTACCCAGATTATTGGCGCGGATGCGTTCGGCCTTGGCGATCCGTCCTGCCGCCCGATGCTTCTTTTCCAGGGCGTGCAGGCGATTGCGCGCCTTGCCAGTGGCGGATACCTGATGGCTGTACGCAGTGAGCACTTGACCGAACGACTCGCCATGATGCTGGCCTTGCGAGTCAGTGAAGGCCTCCGTGTAGCCCTTATCGACACCCATTACCTTGTCCCCATGAGGCCGCCCTGGCGGTTTCTCGTAGGCATAATGGATCTCGACCTTTCCCTCCCGAACGATGACGCGCAGATTCTTCTTTTCCAGGCTGACGTTCTTGCCTGACGTCGTGGTGTATAGCGTGATGCTGCCGCCCACCTTTTTGGACAGATGCAATGTAATAACCAGTTGGCCGTCGATGATTCGCTCACTGTGCTTGTCGGAACGGACGACGAACTGGTTACTACACTGGCTTTTGCCATGCCTGAAATGTTTGCGCATCATGCGATGCAGATAGGTATCTTCTAGCCATTTGTCCTGTTTCAGCAGCGTGTAGAGGCGTTTGCGTTCGGTTTCGTCCGTGGTGCGTGCGGCCACGGCCCGGCGCACCTTGTGCTTGGCAGCCGCCTTGTAGGTCAGGATGTCGTTGATCACATCCTTAGTGGATTCGGCGCGAACCGTGCCATCCAGTGGCAAGTCTGTATGCCAGCCACCCTGGGTTATTTCCTTGCGAACGGCGCTGGCGCTCTTGCCAACGGTACCAAGGGCACCGTACCGGCGCCAAAGGTCGGCCCGAATGAACCCCATCGTCCGGCACATCGCCAGCAAACGCGAAAGATCCGGACTCGTTGCATGAAGAATGCGTGTGACGGTGGTCATAACACTTCCTCTCTCGGCTCCCTGGCCGCGGGATAGTCTCCTTACATCGCGGGACAGCGCAGAACCAGCGCAGCGCGATGTCAATGGCACCGCGACATGGCTGCCGCGATGCATGACGGCCTTTAAAAGGTATTAAGTGCGGCTGGTGATTTCGAGCAAGTGATAGCCAAACTGAGTCTGTACCGGCCCGTGAACCTTGTTGAGCTCACCGCTGAAGACGACTTTGTCGAATTCCGGCACCATTTGACCGGGGCCAAAGCTGCCCAGGTCACCGCCTTGGCGGCCAGAAGGGCAGCTGGAGTGCTGCTTGGCTACATCCGCGAAATCGCGGCCGTTTTCGATCTCTTGTTTCAGTGCGTTGCACTGCTCTTCACTGCTTACCAAAATATGACGGGCGCTGGCGCGAGCCATAACGAACTCCTTAATCAAAAACCCAATACGGTAGGCCAGTTTATCACGCTCGCTGCTAGTCGTGTCCCAAGGCACCGCTATAACGCAGCGCTTCGCCCACACTCGCCAGGGCACGCTCATGGGCCTGCACCGAGAGCGGCCCACGAGCACAGGCCACGATGACCCAGGGGCCATTGGCGGTGCCACCCGCTTGAGAGGCACGCGACGCAATACCGGCATCGCAGCTTCGCCGGTGCTGCGTGCCTGTTTTGTGCGCAAAGGTGAATTCGTTGCCCAGGCCTTGTTTCAAGCGCCGCTCGCCAGATTTAGTTCGCTGCATGATCGCCAGCAGCGTTTGGCGCTGTTCGTCATTCACATCCTCCATACCACCGTGATGCAGGCTGGCCAGTAGGTCGCCGTAGGCACGCAGCGTACCCACGTTTTCACCGGTGGCTTCGTAGGCATCGAAGGCGTGGTCGTAGTCGGTTTGACCGAAGCTTTCTTCGCTCACGCCCAGCACACGGGCCAACGCAGCGGAGCGCTGGTTCACACCGTGTTGACGCAGGGCGATAAAATCCAACCCACTCAGCTGGCGAGCCCCGGGGTGTAACTGGCCATATACCCCTTGGCGCACTTCCACCAGCTTGCTGATGGGGCCAAGGTGCCCCGGCTGGCCGTTACTGGCGGCGACCATGCGGCGGGCGCGGGCGTTCACGGCATCCAAGCCAACACGGTCAATCAGCATATCCGTGGCGGTGTTGTCGCTGACGGTAAGCATCTGCTCGAGCAAATAACGAATCGAGATCGGTGTACCGGGATCGTGCCAGTTGATCGGCCCTGCGCCATCGACAAAGTCGCTACGTGCCAGGATCAGGCGTTCATCCAAGGAGAGCGTGCCCGCCTGACGCTCGGCCAGCACCTGAGACGCCACGGGCACTTTAATCAGCGAGGCCAAATACCAGGGGTCGTCTGCCTGCCAGGAGTACGCCTCGCCTGTTGCAAGGTTCTGAACATAAACACCTAGCGCGCCGCCAAACACCTCTTCAATGGCGATTATTCGCGCATCTACATCGCCTTGCCAAGGGCTCTGTTTATCGACCTCGTAATACCAGTTCGTACTTGCCAATACCGCCGCGCTGGCTGGCAATAAAGCGCACAGCAGCACTGCGGCTAGCCAGCGTTGAAAATGTCGCAACCTTACCTCCTGGTATGGATTGACCCGTCAAGGGGTCGGTTGGCTTTACTACATGTGATTGTCCTCAATGCCTACGGCTCAGGAAGCGAGGGGCTATCAGCGACGGTGGATCTCTCTGGTATTCGTGGGTTG
>NZ_JAMXSJ010000044.1:0-20289 GCF_024124725.1 Halomonas sp. Ps84H-12
CATTGCGTGCCGCCGCGATGATGGGGGCCTTTGGGCTCGGCACCTTGCCTGCCGTCCTAGCGACCGGAGTGGCAGCGCGCCGTGTCTCAATATGGATACGTAGCCCCGCGACTCGTACGCTGGCAGCGCTGCTGATTATTACGTTTGCCGTCTGGTAACTCTGGCATCTGCAATCCATGATAGGGATGGTGGATACGCACAGTGCCATGACTTCGCAGCATCACTAATGATTACTTCGCGAATCATTAGCCTCGAAAACTAATTTACCTGTCCCAAGCGATTCGATTAGTTCCTTCAGCCTGAAGCTTTCAGTCATCTTGTCTTGGTTCATGTTATCTAACCATCGCGCTATCACCTGAAGTTCTTGGGTCCGCAAGTGAAGACGTCGCCTTTGAGTGGCGAGTGGTACTGGTTCATTAAACTCTACGGTGCCTTGATCCGCCCAAGATAATATTTGTTTGATCTCTGGAAGACTAACGCCCAGCGAACGCAGGCAGTCGATAAAACGTAGGCGCCCCAAGGACTCTATATCGTAGAGTTGATAACCGTTGCGCGGGTCGCGGTGCGGTTGCAACAACCCTTCCCTTGTATAGTGACGTACCGTTTCTGCCGTTACCCCTCCCGTCTGAGCCAGCTCGGAGACTCGCATTGGCTTATCCTCATTTGTTTACTCGTAGCCAGCTTACAACCGCCAGGCTGCCCAAAGGTCAAGTCTTCAACGGGCGCTTATGGCAAACCTTTCGGTTGTACATCGAAATTTAAAATGAGGCCTTGACCTTGAAGTCTGCTTTAAGGATATCTTACAAAAGCTGCTCTGCCACAGGTTAAAAACCTTCATCACGTCCTACCCTCAGCTCGTTTGGCAGTATGAGAAGAAAAAATGACTCAAGTCATTTTTTCAATTTGGGTGTGCTATATTCTAAGCGTGTCATCAAACAGGAATGGAGAGTTAAAATGAAAATCAAAACGTCACTTGCCGCCGCAATCATTAGCGTAGTTGCCATACCAGCATTCGCAAACTTTGGACAGTCTGAATCTCAGGCCAAACAGCTGACGGAGGGAGTTACACCTAGTGAAATATTGACCAGAGGGTTTGCTCATGAGTATGTGCTCTCATTAAACGAAAGCTCCGAGGTCAAGATAGCTAGTGAGCACTTTCCTGGGTCATCAAACTTTGCGCTTCACATGAAAGCAAAACTGATGGACGCATCCGGCAATATCGTTTCGGAAGCTAATTCTGTCAATGGAGACTTCAAAATTGATGAGAGACTCGATGCAGGCGAGTACCGCTTGATTGTTTCAGGAGAGACGGGGGGGCTTGGGGATAGTGATACACACCGGTACAGTCTGCATGTAGACATTCAGTGATAAATTAAAGTTGGCCGGCTAATGCTGGCCAACAATTACTTTAAATGTTTCGTTTAATGATTTTAAAGTAATTAATAAACGTAGTTTTTAATGTTTGATTATTTATTTTATTAAATTTTCTGTATTTTTTTGAGCGTAATCCTTTTGTTTGGAGGGCCGCTGTGATCAAGGCTGCATTGTTATTCAGCGGTGTCTTGGGTGTCGCCTGGATGCCGGCTATTGCTGTTGCCGGAAGTGAAACGGACAATTTACAAAAAGCGATACAGATAGCCATTGATCAGGACCCCTGGTTAACCGGAAGTGCGTCCATTGAAACCGCCCTTGAGAACGAGGCCATTGCATCGGCCCAGCTCCCTGATCCCCAGATTTCATTGAAAGCGGGAAATCTGCCGGTTGATACCTTTGACTTGAATCAAGAAGGTATGACCCAGTTCAGCGTAGGAATCAGTCAGAAATTTCCCAGAGGAGATAGCCTGGCGCTTGCCAAGCAACAAAAGCAGCAGCTTGCCGCCCAACAGCCGATGTTGCGGCAGGATAGGGAAGCCAGAGTCGAGGCTACGGTTAGCCAGCTTTGGCTGGAGGCCACTCGTGCTCAGCTGAGCATCAGTCGGATAGAGCGTGATCGTAGCTTGTTTGAGCAGCTAGCGGAGGTGGCCGAGGTGAGCTATGCGTCCGCCTTCGGAATGACCCGCCAAGACGATGTGATTCGTGCTCAGTTGGAGCTGACTCGCCTGGAGGATCGCTTGACCGATCTCAGACAGCAACAAGAGGCAGAAGAGCGGCAGTTAACTGAATGGTTGGGGAGTGAGGCGATGCTACCGATAGCGGAAGACTTCCCCGAGCTTGTTTTGGTAGAGCCAAGCCTCTTCACTGACGCTGAACGTCCCAGTCGTCAGCTGTGGTATGAGCGAGTGAGGCGTCACCCTGCAGTGCTGGCATTGGAGCAGAAGATAGATGCCATGGAGACTGGGGTCGATGTGGCGAGGCAGCAGTACAAACCAGAATGGGGTGTATCGGCACAGTACGGCTACCGCGAGGACGACCCTATGGGCGGACGCCGGTCCGACCTGTTCTCTGTGGGAGTGGCCTTCGATCTACCTGTGTTCACGGAAAATCGTCAGGACAAGAATGTCGCAGCAGCGGCATCACGTCATGAAGCGGTCCGGTACGAGAGAGAAACCTTGGTTCGTGAATTGATTGCCCAGCTGGAAACCAATTGGGTTAAGTTGGCGCGCCTCGATGAACGATTAACCCTGTATACGCAACGATTATTGCCCGAGCTGAGCGAGCAGGCCGAAGCCTCTCTGAATGCCTATAACAATGACGATGGTGATTTTGCAGAAGCCGTGCGGGCACGAATTGATGAAACCAATGCGAGTGTGGAGCTCATAGGCCTGAAAGCCCAACGACTCAAGGTGATCTCGGATATCAACTACCTGCTGTCCCAAGGCACGTCTTCACGCTAACTCACGACTTCTCAAGTCTGGAATGAGACATCACGATGAATCAAATGGGTAGGTACTTTTTCGTTATATCGTTAGGCGTCCTGTTGGGCGTGTCCGGCAGTATGGTTCTGGGAGGGAAGACATTCGTCCTGAACGCAGTAGAAACGGCTATTGGAAAAGATAGTAATAAGACTGGTGGGGAAGAGAGTGGAGAACGCACTCCCCTTTACTGGGTGGCGCCGATGGATCCCAACTACAAGCGAGACAAGCCTGGAAAATCCCCGATGGGGATGGATCTAGTGCCTGTTTATGATGATCAAGACGAAGGGGACACCCCAGGAACAGTCAAGATTTCTCCTGATGTCGTCAACAATTTTGGTGTTAAAACGGGCGTTGTCGAAAAGGATACATTTGACGCCACGGTAAGGACAGTTGGCTATGTCCAATACGATGAAGACAAGTTGGTGCATATCCACCCCCGCGTCGAGGGGTGGATAGAAAAGTTATTTGCCAAGTCCGAAGGCGATCGTGTTACCCAAGGTCAACCGCTCTACTCGATCTATTCGCCGACGCTCGTGAATGCACAGGAAGAATTGTTGCTTGCAATGAACCGCGGCAACCAACGTCTGATTTCTGCCGCCTTGGAAAGGCTGCGCGCGTTACAGGTGCCCAATGAGGCTATCCAGAAGCTAAGGGACAGTCGTCAAGTGAGTCAGGCGATCATCTTGCGTGCGCCCCAAAGTGGCGTCCTGGATAATTTGCAGGTGCGTGAAGGAATGTTCGTACAGCCAGGAATGAGCATGATGAGTATTGGCGTTCTTGATCATGTGTGGGCTGTCGGAGAGGTGTTTGAGCGCCAGGCAGCGTTGATCGCTGAGGGAGATGAGGTTCGCATGACTCTTGACTATCTACCCGAACGGGAGTGGACAGGGGTGGTGGACTATATATATCCAAGTATTGATAGTGAGACGCGTACGGCTCGTGTAAGGGTGCGTTTCGCTAACGATGACCTGGCGCTAAAACCTGGAATGTTTTCTCAGCTGACCATTATGTCAAACACGACGTTGGAGGCATTGCAAATACCCCGTGAGGCCTTGATTCGCACCGGAAGCCAGTCGCGTGTCGTTCTTGCATTGGGTGATGGAAAATTCAAATCGATCGAAGTCGACGTTGGACGCGTGGGTTGGGAAACCGTCGAGATATTATCGGGCCTTGAGGAGGGCGATCGCATTGTTACGTCGGCTCAGTTCCTTCTGGATTCCGAGTCAAGTCGAACATCAGACTTTCGACGAATGGACCATAGTGACAGTGCTGAAGAGGCCGATGAGAATTCCCTTGTTGAGACCGTATGGGTGCCAGCACGCATCGAAGATGTCATGCCGGATCATGGCATGGTGACGCTATCCCATGCCCCCATCGCGGCGTGGAACTGGCCGGCCATGAGCATGGATTTCCAGGTTGCTGATACGGTTAGCCTTGAACAGCTGAAAGACGGTATGGACATCCATGCCGAACTCGAACGGATTGCGGAAGACAAGTTCGCTCTACGCGGTGTGCATGTTGATGATGTGAAGACCAAAGCACCCAGCGATGAGGGCATGGATCACGGAGAAACCAGTAATGCGGAACGCGGCCAGCAAGACGTGATGAGCCATCAAGGCCATGCAACTGGGGAGAGCAAGTAATGATTCCTGCGTTGATCCGTTGGTCAATAAGCAACCGTTTTCTCGTGCTTCTTGCTGCCGTGATTCTGGCGGGGGCGGGAATCTACTCAGTCAAGAATACTCCTATTGATGCTCTGCCGGACCTGTCCGATGTGCAGGTAATCATCAAGACCAACTACCCTGGACAGGCACCGCAGGTCGTTGAAGATCAGGTTACCTACCCGCTCACCACGGCCATGCTGTCGGTTCCCGGGGCGGCAACGGTACGCGGATACTCCTTCTTCGGTGACTCCTACGTCTATGTGATTTTTGATGAGGATACCGATCCCTACTGGGCACGCTCTCGTGTGCTGGAGTACCTTTCTCAGGTAGCGCCCACGCTACCGGATAGTGCGCGCCCACAGCTTGGCCCAGATGCCACTGGCGTGGGGTGGGTCTATCTCTACGCCCTCATCGACAAGACTGGCCAACATGATCTCAGTGAGTTGCGGAGCTTGCAGGACTGGTTCCTGAAGTATGAGCTTCAGACCGTGTCGGGCGTCTCTGAAGTCGCGGCGCTTGGCGGCATGGTCAAGCAATACCAGGTCGTGGTAGATCCGGAGAAACTGCGTGCCTTCGACATTCCCCTGGCTCACATCCAGACCGCTATACAGCGGGCCAACCAGGAAGTGGGCGCCTCGGTCGTCGAGATGGCCGAAGCCGAGTACATGGTGCGCGCCACTGGTTATATCCAGAGTCGTGAGGATCTTGCCAGTATCCCGCTGGGTGTGGATGACAATGGAACGCCTCTGCTGCTCAAGGATGTCGCCGACATCGGGATGGGGCCCCAGATGCGTCGTGGCATTGCCGAACTGAACGGGGAAGGTGAGACCGTCGGCGGCATCGTCGTCATGCGCACAGGAGAGAATGCCCAGAAGACGATCGATGGCGTCAAGGCCAAGCTTGAGCAGCTCCAGTCCAGCCTGCCGGAGGGGGTGGAGGTCGTGACGGTCTATGACCGTTCAGGCTTGATCGAAAAGGCGGTAGACAACCTGCTGCGTGGCCTGCTCGAGGAGTTAGCCATCGTAGCCTTGGTATGCGTGCTCTTCCTGTTCCATCTGCGCTCTGCGTTAGTGGCGATGATCAGCCTACCGATGGGCATTCTCACTGCCTTCATCATCATGAACTGGCAGGGCATCAACGCCAACATCATGTCGCTTGCGGGTATCGCCATTGCGATCGGTGCCATGATCGATGGTGCCGTCGTGTTGATCGAGAACTTGCACAAGCACATGGAGCGTACACCGCTGACGTCCGAAAACCGCTGGAAGGTGGTGGCCGATTCGGCGGTGGAGGTGGGGCCGGCGCTTTTCTTCAGCTTGCTGATCATCACTGTCAGCTTTGTTCCTGTCTTTACCCTCGAGGCCCAAGAGGGGCGAATGTTTTCACCCTTGGCCTTCACCAAGACCTATGCCATGGCAGCCAGTGCCGGGCTGGCGGTCACCTTGGTTCCGGTGCTGATGGGCTATTTCATCCGCGGCCGCGTACTTCCTGAGCACAAGAATCCGGTCAATCGACTGCTGGTCGGGGTCTACATGCCGGTACTCAAGGCGGTATTGAGATTCCCAAAGACGACCATCGCCCTGGTGCTAGCGATAACCCTGGTAGGTTTCTGGCCGGTCAGCAAGATTGGCAGCGAGTTTATTCCACCCCTGGATGAAGGCGACTTGATGTACATGCCGACCACTTATCCAGGGCTGTCGATCGGCAAGGCGCGGGAGCTCCTTCAGCAGACCGATAAACTGATTGCCAGCGTACCGGAGGTGGACACGGTGTTTGGCAAGATCGGACGGGCCGACACGGCTACCGACCCTGCGCCGCTGACCATGATCGAAACATTCATTCAGCTCAAACCGCGGGAAGAGTGGCGAGAGGGGATGACCACCGACAAGCTCAAGAAGGAACTCGACAGCCTGGTGCGGATACCGGGGGTATCCAATGCCTGGGTGATGCCGATTTCGACGCGCATCGATATGCTGGCGACCGGGATCAAGACGCCGGTGGGCATCAAGGTGGGCGGAGAAGATCTCAAGCAGATTCAGTCCATCGGACAGCAGCTGGAGACGATCCTTGCCGATGTTCCCGGTACTGCGTCGGTCTATTCCGAGCGGGTGGCCAGAGGTCGCTATATCAAGGTTGATATCAACCGCGCTCAGGCGGCGCGCTATGGCCTGAACATTGCCGACGTGCAACAAGTGGTGGCGACCGCTATCGGTGGTCAGAACATCACTCAGACCATCGAGGGCTTGGAGCGCTACCCGGTCAACCTGCGCTACCCACAGGATTACCGGGACTCCCCCGAGCGACTGGCCGAGCTGCCGATCGTCACCGCCAATGGGCAGCGCATCGCTCTAGCCGACGTGGCGGACATCTACGTGGAGGACGGACCACCGGCGATCAAGAGCGAGAACGCACGTCCCAACGGTTGGACCTTCGTGGATATCGAAGGCGTGGATGTCGGTACCTATGTGCAGCGCGCCATGGACGTCGTGGCGGACGAGCTCGATTTGCCCGCCGGTTATTCGGTGACGTGGTCCGGGCAGTATGAATACATGTTGCGTGCCAAAGAGAAGTTGAGCTATGTGGTGCCTCTCACATTGGCAATCATAGTGATCCTGCTCTACATGAGTTTCAAACGCTTCAGTGAGGTAGCCATCATCATGGGCACGCTGCCGCTGGCCATGGTAGGGGCTATCTGGTTGATGTACCTGCTGGGCTATAACTTCTCCGTGGCCGTGGGAGTGGGGTTTATCGCTCTGGCCGGGGTGGCAGTCGAGATCGGAGTGATCATGCTCGTATATCTCAACCAGGCCTATCAGCAGATGCTCGAGGGCTGCCAACACAAGGGAGTACAACCCCGTCGGGAGACTCTTCGCCACGCCGTGCTGCACGGTGCTGCTCTCAGGGTGAGACCGGTAATGATGACATCGGTCTCGACCATTGCCGGTCTTCTGCCACTGATGTACAGCTCCGGCACGGGTTCCGAGGTGGTCAGCCGCATTGCGGCCCCGATGGTGGGGGGGATGTTGAGCGCAGTGATACTGACGCTTCTGGTGTTGCCCTGTGTCTACTACCTGTGGAAATGCCGCCATGTGAATCATGCATAACGTCAGGATCGACAAGGCTGGGTGGCACATTCTAGATACGCGAATGCCGTATCTCGAGGGCTC
This sequence comes from Halomonas sp. Ps84H-12, assembly GCF_024124725.1. Classification (NCBI taxonomy): domain Bacteria; kingdom Pseudomonadati; phylum Pseudomonadota; class Gammaproteobacteria; order Oceanospirillales; family Halomonadaceae; genus Halomonas; species Halomonas sp. Ps84H-12. The sequence continues at coordinate 7,687 of NZ_JAMXSJ010000044.1, forward strand.
CCAGCCTAACACGAATCGTCAGTGGTACTTGATGTGAGGTGCACTAGCGATGCCCCCTGGAATTAGGTTGAATTTGCACTTCGTGAGTCAAGATTCAGTTTGTATTCAGGCCATTAGGCTATGCTGGTAGATAAGAAAGCACGCTTGGCTATTTGCTAACCCGCTGGCGTAGCGTCGAGCGATTCATAGAAGCCTGAAGGGCGCGAGGAAATTGCCATGATTGCGTACCCACAGATCGATCCAGTGGCATTTTCCCTCGGACCGGTACAGCTACATTGGTATGGCCTAATGTACGTGGTGGGGCTGACGGCCGCATGGTGGCTGGGGCGGCGGCGAGCGCACCGCCTCGGCCTGACCCACGATGATATCGGTGACCTGATCTTCTATGGCGCTCTGGGCGTCATCATTGGAGGGCGCTTGGGCTATGTGCTGTTCTACGGGCTCGACCAGCTGATAGCCAACCCCCTATGGCTTTTCAAGATTTGGGAAGGGGGCATGAGTTTCCATGGAGGTCTTGCCGGCGTGCTGGTAGCCGCCTGGCTGTTCGCTCGCCGTCACCGCCTGGCCTACCTTCAGCTGACCGATTTCATCGCCCCGCTGGTGCCGATCGGTCTGGGGGCAGGGCGTCTGGGCAACTTCATCAATCACGAGTTGCCGGGGAGGGCCAGCGAAGTGCCCTGGGCGATGATCTTCCCTCCCATGCTGGGCTTGGGGCCTGAACCCCGACATCCATCAGCACTCTACGAGTTTGTCCTGGAGGGTGTGGTGCTGTTTGTCGTGTTGTGGTGGGTGTCACGGAAACCGCAAACTCAAGGGCTTATCTCGGGTCTATTCCTGCTTCTGTATGGCACCTTCCGTTTCATCGTGGAGTTTGTGCGCTTACCCGATCCTCAATTGGGCTTCATCGCCTTTGATTGGCTCACTATGGGACAGTTGTTGACGGTACCAATGTTGGCAGCAGGTGCGTTCCTGGTCACCACTGCATGTCGTAGTCAGCGAACCATGGTTGCTACATCGGACCGATAAGCAAGACAAGTGATATGAGGTATGTCGATAATATTGGAAGAACGTTAACGATATTACAGTACGAGGAGAATTCTCATGGCACACAGAGAGCATCGGTTGGGAGTTTCTGAAACGACCTTGGTGAACCGACACTTAAAGCTTGATTCCAGCGATCTGGATGCGGTGAAAGCGGCTGTTGCAGATATTGATGAGCTATACGGGCTAGACAGTGTTTCGTTCGATGAGAAGAAACTAAAGCTTCACCTGGCCTATGATGCCTCACGTCTCTGCCTCGACTGCGTCGAAGATATTCTCGACAAATATGCGGTCGAAATCAGTCGTGGTTGGTGGAACCGCTTCAAGGAGGAGCATTATCGATTTGTCGATCAGAATGTGAAGGACAACGCCAAGAAGGAGCCTTGGAGCTGCCATTGAATGGTAGTCACATCTATACGCAAGGCTAGCCTCAGGGTAAGCGCTGCAGGAAACTACGCGTGGTCCGCTCGGCTAGGGAGCTTCATGTAGCGTTATTTGCCTTTCTGCTGAATCTTCCCTGGGAGTTTCTTCAGGTTCCGTTGTATGCGGGCATGCCTGTGATGCCACATTGGGAAGCTGTGCAGGCTTGTATCCAGGCAGCCCTTGGCGATGTATTGATCACGTTGATGGCGTATTGGTCGGTGGCCGTATGGCATCGACGTCATGACTGGCTTCGGGGCTATGGGGCCAAGGAGTGCGTGGGCTTCGTGCTGGTGGGCGTCGGTATCACGGTGGCGATGGAGTGGCACGCTACGCTATTCAGTCAACGGTGGGAGTATGCGCAGCTGATGCCCCGTGTGCCGTGGTTGGGCACGGGCCTCTCGCCGTTACTACAGTGGTTGATCTTGCCGCCGTTGATGCTGTGGATGGCGCGTCGTCATCGGTTAGGTTCGGAGGTTGTATCCAAAGAAAATAATTGACTATTGGGTAGCGCATAGGTTCTACACTTTGATTTCAATGTATCTAACCACACTCTACCATTTGTCATCTGGTGAGTCTCAGAGCGTCAAGAGGGCTTTCGGTAGGGTCTGGTTTCATTCACCCAGGAGAGAGGTGATGGAGTCTATGGATAGAACGCCACAGTACAAGCAGAATAGCCTCTCACTGGTCGGTGCGATTGCCTTAGGGACCGGGGTCATGATTGGCGCTGGTATTTTTGCTTTGACGGGACAGATGGCCGAGATGACGGGAGTGCTTTTCCCGTTAGCCTTCTTGTCAGCGGCACTAATCGTCTCTTTCAGTGCTTATTCCTACGTGAAAATGTCCAATGCCTATCCGTCAGCTGGTGGTATTGGCATGTACCTCAGCAAGGCTTATGGACCAACTCTGACCACCGCTTTCCATGCGCTTTTAATGTATTTCTCCATGGTGATAGCACAAAGCTTTTTGGCGAGAACCTTTGGGTCCTACACGCTAGAGCTTTTCGATTTTGGGGATAGGTCACTGCTTGTCCCCTTATTGGGTGTTGCGCTGCTGATATCTGCATTTTTACTAAACCTCTCCGCCAACAAGCTGATTCAGGGTGTTGCGTCAGTACTCGGGTTCATAAAAATTGGTGGGATCATCTTGTTCGGGGTCGTCGGTGTCATCATCGCCGACTCGGTCGGCATGGAAACCTCGGCGTCGACGCCCGAGGGATCTCTGTCAGGCTTTCTAGGAGCAACCGCGTTGGGGATCCTGGCCTTCAAGGGGTTCACGACGATCACCAATAGTGGTTCAGAGATAAAAGATCCCCATCGCAACGTCGGCAGGGCGATCATGATCTCGATCGCCCTGTGTGTGGTGATCTATGCGCTGGTGGGCTTCGCTGTCGCCAGTAATCTGTCGCTGAGCGAGATAATCGAAACGAAAGATTATTCGTTGGCGGCTGCTGCCCGTCCTGCGCTGGGGGAGGCCGCCGTCTGGTTCACCGTCATTCTCGCCATGCTGGCCACCGCGGGTGGTATCATTGCCAGTATATTTGCGGTCTCACGCATGTTGGCAATGCTGACGGAAATGGAACTGGTGCCGCATCGTCACCCTATGCTGCGCTGGGTTTCAATGAAATCTGTCGGGAGATTTTCGACTTCCATGATCAAGTGACAGATCTCTATCGTAACTTGGTTGGCAAGGCGGAGATTCCTGAAGCAAGGGAGTTGCTTGAATCCCTTCTTGAGCTGGAACAGCATGAAGCGATGCGCCTTGTTCGGCAGACTGGGAGGATGGACGATCTGTAAGAAAATGATGTCTGGATCTGTTATAACTGCCTGATCGCCACCCTCGGCATAACATCTGTCCTGACTGTTCCTAATGTAACGTACCAGAACGGCATCGGCATTGCGTGTCTGGCATCGATGCCGATTGTCCTGTTTTTTATATCTGCTATTCATCTCGGTCGCGCTGATCATGCCCGACATGACGGTGCATCAGGAAGTGCATGCCGAGACAGAGGGCCAGGGGCAGCAGCAGCCAGGCGCCGCTGCTCAGTGATTGCCCGCCCCACATGAACAGCAGCACGGCGCCTCCCATCAGCACCACGCAGGCGGTCATCATCCATTTATGGAGTGCCGCGGTAGGGGAAGACGGCTCTTTCTGTGATTCGGCCTCTCCCGAGGGGGGCTTGGTGGATTCTGGTCGTTTCATGAGCGGTCGCCTTTGGCTTGGACCGATGGGGTGGCAGTGGAAGGCTCTCCGCGGGGCTGCTCACGGGCGTAACGCCGCTTGAGCAGCAGCGAGTTGCCGATCACCGAGAGGGAGCTGGTGGTCATGGCGATGACGCCGATCATCGGGTGCAACAGGCCGATGGCGGCGATGGGGATGGCGGCCACGTTATAGGCGCTGGCCCAGATCAGGTTCTGGACGATCTTGGCGAAGGTGGCTCGCGAGAGGTGCATGGCGTCCACCACGGCGGTGAGCTCGCCGCGTACCAGGGTCACGTCCGCCGCCTCGATGGCCACGTCGGCCCCGGCACCGATGGCGATGCCCACGTTGGCCTGCTTCAGTGCCGCGGCGTCGTTGATGCCGTCGCCGACCATGGCCACGTGGTTGCCGTGTTGTTCCTGCAGCGCGCGGATGGCATCAACCTTGCCTTCCGGCAGCACACCGGCCTGGACCTCGTCGATGCCCACCTCTTCAGCCACGGCGCGGGCGGCGCGTTCGTTGTCGCCGGTGATCATCACCACGTGCAGACCGAGATCATGCATGCCGCGGATGGCCTCCACCGACTCCTGCTTGAGGGTGTCGGCCACGGCCACTAGGCCGAGTGCCTGGCCGTCGGCGGCGACGATTACCACGGTGCGGCCCTTGCCCTCGAGCTCGCCCATGGCGTCATCCAGGGCCTCGAGGCCGGTCACGCCTTCCTCTTCCAGCAACCGGCGATTGCCGATCAGCACCACTTCGTCGCCCACCTTGCCCGAGACACCGCGCGCACCGGTGGAACGGAACTCGCTGACCTCGCCGGGTTTCACATCGCGCTCCCGGGCACCATCGACGATAGCCCGGGCGATGGGGTGCTCCGAGGCGTTCTCCACGCTCGCCGCCAGGGTGAGCAGGCGGTTTTCGTCGGCGCCTTCGGCGACGACGGCCTCGGTGAGTTTTGGTTCGCCGCGGGTGATGGTGCCGGTCTTGTCGAGCACCATCACTTTGACGTCCTTGAAGGTCTGGATCGCTTCGCCGGAGCGGATCAGGATGCCACGCTCGGCACCGATGCCGGAGCCGACCATCAGCGCCGTGGGGGTGGCCAGGCCCAGCGCGCATGGACAGGCGATGACTAGCACTGCGATGGCGGCGAGAATCGCCAGCACCGGCGTGGCGGCCTCGGGGTTCACCCAGGGCAGGAAGGTCGCACCCCAGTCGAGTATCGGTCGCAGGGCATCCGGGAATAGCGCCCAGGCCACCAGGCTGGCCAGAGCGATGGCCAGCACCGCCGGTACGAAGCGGCCGGTCATGCGATCGGCGAATTCCTGGATCGGTACCCGCGAGCCCTGAGCCTGGTCGATCAGCCGCACCACTTGGGAGAGGAAGGTATCGCCGCCGACGCGGGTCGCCTTGACCCGCAAGCGTCCCTCCTTGTTGATGGTGGCACCGATCACGCTGTCCCCGGTGCTCTTGTAGACCGGTATCGACTCGCCGGTGGCGATGGACTCGTCGAGATGGCTCTCGCCCTCGACCACCTCGCCGTCGGTGGGGATCTTGTCGCCGGGGCGCACGACCATGATGTCGCCCGGGGCCAGCTCCTTCACCGCCACCTCGACTTCCTCGCCATCGCGCTCGACGCGTGCTGTCTTGGCACCCAGGGTCATTAGGCGGCGGATGGCCTGGGAGGCGCGTCCCTTGGCGAGTGCCTCCAGGTAACGGCCCAGCAGGTGGAAGGTCATGATGGTGGCGGCCATCTCGATGAATGAGGTCATGGGGTAGACGAAGCCGACTAGGCCGATCAAGTAGGGCGGCAGGCTGCCCATGGAGATCAGCACGTCCATGTTGAAGGTGCCGTTCTTCAGCGAGCGCCAGGTCGACTTGTGGGTGGCGATACCGCCATAGAGAAACACCACCGGGAAGGCCAGCACGGCGATGATGGCCAGGTAGCCGGGAATCGGCTGCCAGAACATGTGCGGCATCATCAGCAGCATGATCAGGGTGGTGGGTACCGCAGCGATGATCAGCCGCTTGCGGGCCTGGGAAAGATAGGCCTCCTCGATCTCGGCGTCGCTGTCGGCATCCTCCGCCTCGTCGGCCTGCACGGCGGCCACCTCATAGCCGGCCCCTTCCACGGCGCGCTTGAGCGCATCGCCATCGGGGCCATCGGCGGCAATACTCACAGAGACGCGATGGCTGGCGATATTGGTGTCGATTGATTCGATACCCTCGAGCCGCTCCAGGGTACTGCGGATGATGCCGGCGCAGTGGTCCGAGCCCATGCCGGGAACGGTCAGGCGGACCTGTTGCATGCCGGTACCACCACTGACGGCGGCCACGTCGTAGCCGGCGCCTTCGACGGCTTCCTTCAAGGTGTCGCCGTCGGGCCCGCCTGCTTCGATGGTCACGCTGACATGGTGGTTGGCGATATTGGTCTGGATCTCGCCCACGCCATCGAGGCGTTCCAGCGTCTTGCGCACGATGCCGGCACAGTGGTCACTGCCCATGCCGGGGACCGTCAGGGTGATCGTGTTGGGGGGTGAATCGCTCATCGCTTGTCTCCTGTGGGCGTTGCCGAGTGGACGGCCAACAATGGCCGTCCTGTTGCCTGAGTCTGTGACACTCCCGGTCAGTGATGGGCCTCGTGGTCCTCGGGGTCGACGTCACTCTCAGGGGTGGCCTGCTGAAGCTGCTGGCGTTGCTCGTCGGTGAGCAGGTCGTTCATGGTATTTTCCAGACGCACCCTCTCGGCCATCATCTCGCCGTGAAGCTCGGCCATCCGACCGTGCAGGGCCTGGACCTCCTCAGGATCGGGGCGCTCGCCGCGCATCTCCGCCATCAGGTCCTCGCGTAGGTTCATCAGGCGGCCCATGCGCTCGAACTGGGCGGGGCGATGCTCCTGCATCAGCGCGCGCATCTCGTCGTGCTGCTCCGGGTCGAGCACCTCCCGCATCATGCCCATGCCGGCGCCTCCCATCATCGGGCAGGTCATCATCCCGCCACCCATCATGCCTTTCATCATGCCGGGCCCCATGCCGCCCTGGCCGCCACTCATCATTCCCCCCATCATGCCGGGCCCCATGTCGCCCTGGCCGCCGCCCATCATTCCGCCCATCATGTCAGGGCCCATGCCGCCTTGGCCGCCGCTGCCGCCCGTCATGCCGCTACCCTGATTGGGCTGATTGGTCGGCATGCTCTGGGCGAGAGCGATGCCGCTACCACTGGCACCGAGTGCCAGGGCGAGTCCGAGAGCGAGAGTATGCTTGCGAATTTCCATGATCCTTCTCCTAGCGAGCTGTTGGGCCCATTCAGGCCCTTTGCTGACATTATTCGGCTACGTGCTGCACAGAGGTCAATCCCATGTAACAGTGACTTTCACCTTTGTCTCGTTATGGTCTTCAGACATCGTTCATTCTCCCCGTTTGGCGAACAAGGCGCATGGCTTCGTGCTCTTCAAGTGCTAAAAGGGAATCTAAGAGCTCTTTAGCCTCAGGAATTTCCGCTTTGCCAACGAGGGTTCGATAAAGGTTTATCGTTTGTTCATGGAAATCAAAAACCTCTCGGCAAATGTCGTCAACACTTAGCGTGGAATAGGGCGCATCGCAGGTACGATGCGTACGGATAGGTTTATGCTCCAAATAGTCATAAACGTAGGTTTTTAATGCTTTCGCGTCAACAGTCTGTTCAAAGCGCGCCACAACGCGCTGCATTTCCGCTTCCTGTGCAGCTAAGTAATTGAGCAACATGCGAGCGCGCTCTTCTTCGTGTATATCGGCGCAATGAGCAAGGCAAGCTGCAAGATGCTCGTGTAACTGACGGGTCCAATCGATCAATTCACCAAAGGTTCTAACGTCCATTTGGTACCTCCTATAACGCTATTAACGTTAATGAGTGTGAGAGTGCTCGCTATCGTTTGAAGCGTCGCGTTTGGATAGGAAAATCCATTCGCCGAGTAAAAGAGTAGCCATTACTACACCAGCAACGATGAGCACCATGGGGTCCGAAATGGCTTTTACCCATAAAAAGCCGATTAACACGACAGCATCTAGTAGTATGGCAATGCTAGGAATAACAGGATTAGCCCCCACTCTGTCCTTGAGATGACGAAGCACACCCCAGTGGATGGCCATATCCATGATCAGGTAGAAAATGATGCCTAATGCTGCGATGCGGCTCAGGTCAAAAAAAGCGGTGAGCACTAAGCCAAATACGATGGTGTACACCAGTGTATGCTTTTGTACACTGCCGGGCATGTGGAAATGGCGGTGAGGAACCAGCTTCATTTCTGTCAGCATGGCGAGCATGCGTGAAACGGCAAAGACGCTGGCGATGATACCGCCCGCCGTTGCTAACATGGCGAGAATGACGGTAAACGCAACTGCCGCTTCACCCAGTGCGGGACGGGCAGCGGCGGCCAGGGAGTAGTCTTGGGTTTCGATAATTTCAGGCAAAGATAGGTTGCTGGCAACGGCAAAACCGACAAGGGCATAGATCACCACGCATAGCGCAATCGAGATCGTGATAGCTTTGCCAAGATTCCGCTTAGGATCTTTAAGCTCCGAACCACTATTGGTAATCGTCGTGAAGCCTTTAAATGCCAGTATGCCGAGCGCCGTAGCACCTAAAAAGCCCGTTATCGTAGGCGTAGGTGCATCGTTGCCAGCACCCATTTCGATGGAGTCGGCAATAAACACGCCGACAATACCAAACACTATAATGCCACCTATTTTGATAAATCCGAGCACCGAGGCGACGGTCTCGATCAAGCGGTTGGCGGATAAATTGATCAAAAAGGCTATTAGCAGTAAACCAACCCCGAGTAGGGGCACAAATAGTGAACGATCCCCCAGGTCAAACAACTCAAGCGTGTAGGAACCAAACGTTCTCGCCAAAAAACTCTGTGCGATCACCATGGAAAAATACATCAGGAGGGCATGAAAGGCGGTGGGAAGCGTCGGGCCATACGCTTTCTGTAAATACATGCCAATCCCACCTGCTGATGGGAAGGTATTGGACATTTTAACGTAAGAATAAGCGCTGAAAGAGACAATGACGGCAGCGGCCAGAAAGGCTAGAGGAAATAGCCGACCAGTCATTTCGGCCATTTGGCCGGTTAGCGCAAAAATACCGGCCCCAATCATCACGCCGGTGCCTAATGCAACGGCACCGACCAACGAAAGACTGTTTTCTTTATATTGTGGCGTTCTATCCTGCCCAACCATGAAAGCGACTCCTTGTATTAACGGCAACCACAGCAGCAATAACTGCCGAGGACTCCTGTGCGGTGTTTTTTGATGCTATATAAATTAAATATAGAACCTATGTGCAGCCACATGGCAAATGACTAACGGAAGGTCTGATTTTGCGAGGCCACAGGCAAGCAGCTCTTACCCTAAACTAGCTAGTCTTGCTCCTGGTTGTGTCATGTAGCCGTTATGACTATTAATGACAGCTCCAAGGTTCCTGTTTAGCGTTGTCTTTAACGTTCTGATCGACGAAACGGTAATACTCCTTCTTAAAGCGGTTCCACCGATCAGCGCTGACCTGTATGTCATGGAGCTTGAGAATTTTTTCAACGTCATCGATGCAGAGCCTCAGCGCATCGTAAGCAAGGCTGATATTTCGGTTTTTCTCGTTGTAGACCACCTTATCCATTCCATAGAGTCGGTCGATATCTGACAGCGCTTCTTCAATGCGTTTGGATTTACTGGGCTTGATTTTTAAATTCCGAGTCACCAGTGTGTTTTTGGAAACACCCAAGCGGTGCTCTTGTTGTGTCGTTTTCATGGTCTTTCTCCCAGGCGCGTACATGTATATATAGAGTGGTTCAGTTCTTGTCTATTTTGTCCTTATGACCGCCGTGGTGTTTATGCATGAAAATATGCATCAGTGGGCATGCTGCCAAAAAGAGGAAAGGTAAGAACTGAAATAGGTGGAGACGGTGCTCGGTTCCCATCAGGTATCCCGCCCAAATGACAAACCCAGCAAGTGGCACCCACAACATCAGCAAACGACTACTTGTACTGTTACTCATAATCACCTCAGTAACTCGCCCAAAGAGCCAACAGCAGTTAAGGCCGTTGGTTTGGGAAAAATCAAATAAATAACCCCAATAACAGCATGGATGATTTGTCTGAACGCAACCTGAACAGCATCGGAGGGAAATATGATCCTGATCAAGCGCCTCGCAAAAAGTAGGCGATAATTACCCAAGCGGTATCCATAGCCTCATTCCCATCATCATTAGGTTTTCGGTGAGCGATACAAAGCTTAATGGGTATTACTGAACCGCCCCGGCTTTACCGGAGACTCCATATCTTGAGAGGATGGAGTTATGAACTCACCAAAACGATATTCTTCAGAAGTCCGGGAGCGAGCTGTTCGATTAGTCCTTGAACAGCAAGGCGAATACCCGTCCAGGTGGGCGGCGATCTGCTCCATTGCCAGCAAGTTTGGCTGTTCACCAGAGACCTTAAGAGCCTGGTGCAAACGCTCAGAACTCACGCAGGGAGATAGCTCGGCTAATCTGCCTGAAAATGAACGACTCAAGCAGCTAGAGCGTGAAAACGTCGAATTGAAGCGCGCCAATGAAATTCTTCGTAAGGCGGCTGCTTTTTTCGCCCAAGCGGAGCTCGACCGCAAACCCAATTGATAGTGTCATTTATCGACGAGCATCGTGCTCAGTTCGGGGGCGAGTCGATTTGTAGCCAGCTACCAATCGCCCCATCGACGTATTACCACCACAAGGCACTTGAGACCGATCCTGAGCGGCGGGGAGATCGATATCGGCAGGATGCGTTTCTTACCGCTGAGATTAAGCGCGTGTGGGAAGAAAACTTCTGCGTCTACGGTGCTCGTAAGGTCTGGCGGCAACTCCGCCGTGAAGGGGTTAATGTTGCTCGTTGCACCGTAGAACGACTCATGCGACGCCTGGGGATTCGCGGCGTGGTGCGAGGCCAACGCCCCTTCACGACGATCAGTGATCCCGACCAGAAACGAGCACCTGATTTAGTGAAACGTGACTTTACGGCCATGCGTCCTAATCAGCTTTGGGTGGCCGATTTTACGTATGTCGCTACCTGGTCTGGCTTCGTTTACGTTGCGTTCGTTATCGATGTTTATGCACGCTGTATCGTGGGTTGGCGCGTAGCAACGTCGATGAAAACGGGATTGGTACTGGACGCTCTGGAGCAAGCGTTGTGGGCACGAAAGCACAGGCAAGGGTTAATCCACCATAGTGATAGAGGAAGCCAATATCTCTCGATCCGCTATACAGAGCGTATGGCTGATGAAGGTATCGATGCCTCTGTCGGCACCACCGGTGACTCCTACGACAATGCGCTGGCCGAGACCCTCATCGGCTTATTCAAAACGGAGGTGATTCACCATCGTGGACCATGGAAAGGGCGAGATGCCGTTGAGTATGCCACGCTGGAATGGGTTGACTGGTTTAACAATCGCCGACTGCTAGAACCCATAGGAAACGTTCCACCAGCAGAACGAGAAAAGGCGTATTATCGTCAATTGGAGGAGTCAGGTGAAGCTGCCTGACTCAAACAAACCGGTCTCCGGAATAACCGGGGCGGTTCATACTGTTGCCGACACAGGCGCACTTGAGCTCACGTTTATCGAGGTATATCGCTTTAAAGACAGAACCTGTCACACGGTGCCAACGAATAGCGCCAGTGGCGCAGCCAGCCAGATAAGCGTATCGGCCAGCAATTAGTAGCTTCGGAAGTATCTAGGCGTGAAGGTAAACGTAACTGAAGGGGACTTGGCGCTGGGCGTGCAGGTCATAGTTGAGAAACATGGCGCTAAAGCTCGCTACGCCCTGCAGCTTTTGCAGACCCGGGGGTATGATCGCTGTGGCTACGGCATACTCTAGCACGCGTGCAGTGAATATTATGCACTGAACCTCCCAACTGGCAGAAAAATCGATGAGTAACGCAGTGGCAAAAATTGCCAGCACAGGGCGATAGGTGGTCGCATTAGGGTCTGAAACGCTAACTCCCAGGTGCTCATGAAGCTCTTCATAGCCGCCAATACGTTCATAGCCCAGATATCCCTGGGAAATCGTATCGACATGTTCCTGCTCTGTAAACGCGTCAATCTCTTATCGCGAAGTCAGCAGGTTTACGTTCACCTAAGGCCCATGTGCACGAGCAGGTCAACGATCTACAAGCCAAACGGACATATGTACTCTCCTGTTTGCAACCATAAGCGCGAGCGCTGGAGTGAGTCGTTGTCACCGTTATGAACCTCTTAGTTGTTTATTAACACTATATTGCTTACCTAACATAATAATCTAACTCCCTTCCACAGCCTTCAGATCAAATATGTGGCGCGACGAAAACTTTATTGTGAAGTGAGTCAGTCGATCTTACTAAGCCTGAAGGCGCCTCAGTCGTTAGGTAATAAGTTTATTTTATATGAAATTTGTTAACTTCCATGTCTCAACATAAACATTTGAGATTCGCTAAAGTGTATATTTATTCGCTGACAATGCGAAGTTGGTTTTCTAAGTAAGGGCTAGCATTCGCCGGGAGCAGGTTTGTCGGAGTTAAAAGGACCAAGAGGTTGTTTTCTACTTAATAACACAAGTGGGCGGTTGAGACGGTAGCTAACAGTGTGGTGACCCATAAGGTGACTAAGAAAATTTGTTATAGGGCATAGACACTATTATTTACTCTGGGGGTATTCCAGTTTGTATTGGAAAGGGGTTCTCAATACTTTCGTCTGCTTGGTGACGCCTTTGCTCTTGTGTCCATAATGTCTTGAGATAATTCACCACATCTCGTATCTCGCTGGGAGCCAAAACTTCCTCCTGAATCCGTGAAGCCGGCGCCGACACTTTCCCTATCACCGCCAGCGAGCACTTTTTGATCATTCGCCCCGTGCAAGTTGGCTTTCGCAAGCCCGTTATTGCCAAAACCCACCGTGCTGATCGGT
>NZ_JAMXSJ010000045.1:0-18795 GCF_024124725.1 Halomonas sp. Ps84H-12
AACAGCTTGCTGAGTTGCGTTAGACTGTTTCATGACCTGCCTCCCTCAATAGTGGCTCTGCATTTTGGTCCCTACCTCAACGTAATCCACGACGTTGAGGAGGGGCAGGTCAATCCATGATGTCTACTCGATCCCGCATACCCTCAACCCAGGCGATCGCCGATTTCGCATGCGAAATCCGTTTGCCAGCCTTCCGGCGCCAGCTGAGTGGCAGTCCCCGCCCTATCTCCCTCTGAGACCTGCATCACGCAGGAATGTGAGAGGAGAGAGCAATGAACATCGAGCTGATCGTGAACCAGGAAGATGCGCTGGCCTTTGGACGTGAGTTTGGCGGGCTGCCCCAGGACAGCCTCGAGGAGGATCAGGTGGCATTCGCCATCGACCCCCAGCAAGGGTCGCGATTCGTCCTCCCTCGCCAAGCGGGACGTAGCTGGCGCCAGCCAACACAGCGCGAGATGGCCAGCCTTGGCACTGATGCCAACGTGGCCTTCGAGGTGTTCTCGCTGAATGACCTGGAGGGCTTCGCGTTCTCCACCGAGGACGGGACTGTGATCCAGGTGCGCCGGCCTGACCGTGAGTTGCACCGGGAAAGCACTTTGCAGTCTATCGACAGCGATGAGGACGTGTTCGTGGTGAGCTTCACCAAGCGGTTCTTCCGCCGCATGTTCCTCAACAACCTGGCGCAATGGAAATTCCTCCAGCCCAGGGCAAAGATCGCACGTCACCTACAGCGGTGATGTTTTCCCGCCCCCTAACTCTTCGAGCTAGGGGGCTTTTCTCGGCCTATCGAAAAAAATCACCAGGAGGCGGCCATTAGTGTCAGTGGTGCCCCTATCCCCTACCGAGACCCATTCGGTGGGAATGTTGAGAGAGAGGAGATTGAACATGTGGGGCAAGACTATCCAGATCGGTCACATCGGTGAGCCTGAAGCACGCACCAACGACAAGGGAAACACCTACGTTCGGTTCGGCATCAACATGGCCAAGAAGTCGACTGATGAAGCCATGTGGCTCAACTGCATCATCGGTGGTCGCTTCGCTGAAGTGATGAAAGACCGCCTGATGCGAGGCCAACTGGTCTTTGTGGAAGGCGCCTTGTCTTTCCGCAAGGCACAAAATGGCACGGTGTACACCAACCTGATGGTCGACACATGCCGCATTCTGCGTGACCCGCGCTCTGCCAATGGCGGTGCAGGTGACGAGGAAGAAGACGGGGAGATTCCCTTCTAAATCATTCATTTACAGCCCCTGGGTAACTCCTGGGGCTTTTTCATGCGTAGACGACAGGGGCAGCCATGAGCGACACCGAACCGAATTCACAGAAGCCCAGAGAACAATCTCCCTTGGCAAGGGTGCTCCCCGTGGTGGGCGGGGCGCTGGGCATTGCCGCCTTCGCCTTGACCGCCATCCCGGTCCAGCTTCCCTGGGCATCGTCCGACGCAGAGACACCGCAGATCGTCACCTTCGACACCGCGAAATACGTGAATGCCCGCCGTGCCGCAGCCAGCAGCCTGCTGGGCGAGGACGGTGAGACACGAGACGCCGCGATCTCCACCCTATCCCGTATCGACAGTGGCGTGCGCCCCGCGATTGAAGAGGTGGCGGATGGCGCCGTGGTGATCGTGCGCCAGGCAGCCGTGCTCGATGGGTCACTCCCGGACATCACCGACACGGTGCTCAGTGACCTCGGCCTTCCGACAGACGCGCCAACGATTGAGACCAGCCTGGATCGCCATGGTGACACCTCTTACAGCTCCTCGGACCTTTATGAAGAGGCCCGTGAGCTTGTTCGCCGAGCCAACCAAGAGGCCCGTGAACAGGCCGCCTCCCGCAGCGAGGCGGACATTGAAGAGCTGCTGCCTTGATGCAGCAGATAGGAAAAACCCGAAGTGGCCATGCCCTGCATGGCGAGAGACACGCCAGTTCTGCTGGCGCAAACCTAAGCTCAAGGAGCACACCCATGAAGCACCTCACCCTGATCGCCTCAGCTGTCACCATCGCCTCTGCCCTGATGACCGGCAGTGCCTTCGCCGAAGACTCGAAAGCTGAGGGAGCCAAGGAGCTGCCCAAGGCAGTAGCGGACCTGGGCATTCCGGGCGCCAAGGTGGACAAGACGTTCGACACTGGCCTGGAAGGGATCAATGGCTGGGTTATCAGCGTCGAGAATGACACCAACGTGATCTACACCACCGAGGACGGCAAGCATGCGTTCGTCGGCATGATCCTCGGTGAGGGCGGTGAGAACCTGACCCAGGCGCACATGGAAGAGCACATGGAGAACAGCCCCCTAGCAAACATGCCGGGTCGAGCTGGCGCCAGCCAGGCCGACAACGGCTATTCCGACGACGAAGAAGCCAAGGCGCTGGAGCTGATCCAGGATGCCCCGTTCTACGTCGAAGAGGGCTCTGGCGAGCGCGTGCTGTACGTCATCTATGATACCCAGTGCCCCTACTGCCAGCGCATGTATGAGGCCTCTCGTGATGTCCTCGAGGACGTGACCATTCGCTGGGTGCCGGTGGGCTTCCTGGGAGAGCAGTCGCTGCACGAAGCGGCACAGATCGTGGATGCTGAGAACCCGGCAGAGGCCATGGCCACCATCAAGCAGGGCGGCTCAATCTCCGGGGCCTCAAGCACCGAGGCGATGGACATCGTGAGCCAGAACAGCCAGCTGACTCAGCAGGCGGGCATCGGCGCCACGCCGACCACTATCTACGAGGACGCGAACGGCGAAGCCCAGATCCGCCGCGGCGCCCTGCGTGCTGCCGAGATTCGCAACCTGTAACCTCTTCCATGACCGACCAAGGCGCCCAGGCTCCTCCCGAGGAGCCCGGGCGCTGTGCTAGAGGGTGTCTATGTCACACTATGAGCCGCCACGCATCAGTGTTGCTCGACGTGCCCTGGAGGGCATGTTCCCGCAGCTTGCCGTCAACCGCATCTTCCCGCGCCAGCCTCGCAAGGTTGGCCATGGGAATCGCGAGAGGACCATCTATCCCCGCCGCTGGCTGCATCATCCTCTCACCCCGGAGCAGGCCCGCTGGGTAGCGGAGCGCTCTGCTGATTACTGGTTCCGATGGTTCATTGCATTCGGCGGGTCAATGTTCCTCTCGGTGAAGCTGGGACCACCCTACGGGGCGTTTCTCCACCTGGGCTTTACCATCGTTGCTGGCTGGACGCTGATTGGCGTAGCTGTCGCAGTCGGCAGGAACCGGAAAAACCCGAGGATTGACGCATGACACAAGGCAAGGAGCCCTGGCTGGCAGGGCTGGGCCGGTGGCTCACCGGACGGAAGGCCCCCGCTGGCGAACAGGCAACAGTCGACCCAGGGGATCGCGCCATCACGGCAGCCACTCGCAGCCTGGCGCTGGACATGCTGAACGAGGCTCCCTCCCACGAGCGGTTCGCCCCCAAGGAGGTCGTCGTCTGGAAGTGGGGGATGAAGAACAAGGCCGTGCCCTTGGCTGGGCAAACAGCGTTGGTGATGAAGGTCCGAGAAGAGGCACTGGTCGATGACACCCAGCAGCCGTCATCGACCTACTACATGGAGCCCCTGGATGTCCTAATCGGCGTCTACACCCATGAGGGCATCTTCCGGGAGTTATGGATCGACGGCCGCAGGCTGTGTCATCGCACCGATCGGCGGGCGAAAGCCACCGGCTATGGCACCCCGGGGGAGGCCTCATGAGGGACGAAGCCAGTATCAAGGTCTCCGACACCCCACCGCAGTTCGATGAAATGATGAGCAAACTCGCCCGCCAGCAGTTGGGTCTCGATGCCCGGTACACGGTGTATGCCGTAGCCACCGACCACATCGATGAAATCGAGCTGGACCTGATCGATAGCTCTGAAGACCCCCGCCTTCAGAGCTTCACAGTCCACCTCCCAGCTGGCTTGGCCAGGGTCAGCCTTGCACCCTACGAGGATGGTGTCTGGAACCTCAAGGAGGCCGTCCATGGCGTTGTGAACCTAGGCCACGACGCTCGTGAGGCGCTTGCTGCTGGTAGCTCACAGCCCCGATCCCGGATCGCTCTACCTCCCCGCGGGGGCCGGCACTAGGCATTTGGCCCTTCGCAGTCCTATAAATTGTCGTCTGGTATTGTTACAATATGGCGCATGCAGATACTCGCCTTGAACAGCTCCGAGAGCTTCCTCTCACGAATGAAGACAAGCGCTACATCACGCACTGCCTCAATGAAGGCAGGGTGGAGGATGCTGAGCCGGTTCTGGCGGCGTATGCGTCATGTTGGGCCACCGCAGCTGACGGAGCCCCAGGCCGAATGCGGGATAATGCCGGCCGGCGAGCGGCCAACACCTTCCTCCGGGAGGCCCTGGGCGTCGATGGGCCGGCGTCCCCCCGGTAGGCAGCAGCGCCAGCTGCCTGCGTAGCTGGTGGGGAGGAGGAGTTATACCGTTATCTATAACGTGCCTAACTCTAGGACTACCCGACACCTGCGCCCCTATCCATAGTCACCATACTGCGATAGGGGGTTACATGTTCGACAATGCTTTGATCTACCGAGCCCACAGCCATTTCCCTGGCGCCGACCAGCTGGCACAGCTGTGCCAGAAGCAGCTGTTCCGAGCCTGCGCCGCGACCGAGGCCAAAAGGGTAGGGTGGTCGACCGTCTGTGGTGACCAGATGGTGCATCCGGTGAACTCGCAATTCCTGGTTCTGCGCTTCAGCCGGCAAGAGCGGCTACTTCCTGCCGCTGCGGTCAAAGAAGAGGTTGAGGAGCGTGCTGCGGCACGCGAGAAGGCGTCTGGATCTCCGTTGCGGCGAGCTGAGAAGCAGATCCTGAAGGAGGAGGTCTACGAGGAGCTGCTGCCCAGAGCGCTGAAGCGCACGGGTCACTTCCTCGTGGCCATCGACACCCAGCGAGGCTGGATTCTGGTGGATGCCGCCAGTCGCAAGAAAGCTGAGGAAGCGCTGGACTTGCTCCGGCTGACCACCGGCTCCTTGAAGGTCACACCTCTCGCCACTCGCGATCGCGCTACTGACCTGATGACACGCTGGCTGGCCAACCCGGCTGAGCGTGCGGAAGGCTGGGAGCTGGGCGAGGCATGCCAGCTTGAGTCCCCATCCGGGGATGAGGGCGTGATCAAAGCCACCGAGGTCGACCTCGAGAGCGACGAGATCCAGCAACACCTCGAGGGCGGCCGAATCTGCTCAGCTCTTGCAGTGGCCAGAACCGACCAGCTGGCGCTGGTTCTCCAGGACGACCTGGCGCTCAAGAAGGTCAAATTCGATGACGCGCTGATCGAGGGTGCCGACCCCTCCGATGACGATGCCTCGGCCTTCGACACCGAAGCCCATTTGCACATCCCAGCCCTCGCGGCCGTCATCGAGGAGCTGATCGGCTTACTCGGTGGCGAGGTCAGTCCGGTCATCGAGGAGGAGGCGTCCACCGAGGAACAAGAGGCAGCTTAGGCCTCGGCATAACCCTCTATGGCCTGGCGCCCGCTAGGCCTTTTTTATGCTCTACCTGTCCCGCCTTATGATCCTTGTCGGCTCACTTTATGTCGACTATTATGTTTCGCATGCGAAATTGGCCTGGCCAGGCCCTGCATCCTGAGCCGGGCAAGGACCAACCATCCTGCCTCCTCTGGAGGCCGGGCAACCGGGGACACCATGACCAAGATCATCAGCTTCGCCAATCAGAAAGGCGGGGTCGGCAAGTCGACCATCTGCCTCCAGACTGTCTTCCACCTACAGGAGGCAGGGTTTCGGGTGCTCGCTATCGACCTGGACCCTCAGGGCAACACCTCCAGCCGCCTGAGTCAGCAGGAAGGCGAGTACACGGGAACCCCCTCCGCGTTCCTGTTCCGGGAAGACTACACCGACATCCGCCCGATGCGGTGCGCCCGTGGGATGGACCTGATCTGGACCGAGAAGAACGACCCTGAGCTGTCGGAAATCGAGTCCATGCCGCTCAACTGCGTGCTCAACCCGATCAACAACCTGAAGGCCAGCGGAATCCTCGAGCACTACGATTATGTAGCGGTCGACTGCCCGCCCAGCCTTGGCCGGAAGCTCGTCGCCGCTCTCACCATGTCCACCCATGTCATCTGCCCGGTCCAAGTGAGTGGCTTCGCCCTGGATGGCGTCGAAGGCCTGCTCAACACCATCATCAACGTCCAGGAGGAGCTGAACCCCGACCTGGAGAACACCGGCATGGTGATCAACAATCTGAACCGCAACTTCCCCTCTCACCTGCGGGCATGCGAGCAGCTGCGCGAAGCAGTCCCCGATCTGGTCTACACCGCGGAGATCGGCCTGCGCGGGAAACTGGACGAGGCCAACAACCTCGGCGTCCCCGTGTGGAGCATCAAGACGACCTCAGCGCGTGACGCGGCGAAGGACATTCGGGCGGTCATCAACGAACTCATGGAAAAGGTGGGCTGACATGGCACTGGGAAACCTGAGCAACCTACAAAGCCTGTCTCGTCGCTCCAAGGGTGCGAAAGAGGTGCTGATGCTCGATACCGCCGAGGTAGAGCCCAAGCAAGGGCAGGTACGAGAGAAGTTTGCTGGCATCGAGGAGCTGGCCGAGTCGATTAAGGTGAACGGCCAGGAGCAGCCGATCATCGTCTATCCCAAGGACGAGAGCGGGAAATACCGCATCCAGAAGGGTGAGCGGCGCTGGCGAGCCTGCAAGCTGGCTGGTGTGCCTGTGGAGGCGATCGTCAACAAGAAGGAGTTGGACGACCTGGATGAGACGGCTGGCGAGCTGATCGAGAACATCCAGCGCGAGAACCTGACCCCGATGGAGATCGCCAAGGGCATCCAGAAATTCATCGATCGCGGCTGGCAGGGCATGGATGTCGCCAAGCGGCTAGGCAAGTCCCGGGGGTACGTCTCCTCCCACCTGTCCCTGCTGAAGCTCCCCGATTGCGTGATGCGTCTCTACGATGAGGAGGTTACGTCTGACCCGGAATCGCTCAACACGCTGCGCCAGCTGCACTCTATCGCCCCGGAACAGGCAGAGCGGATCTGCGCCAAGGCCCTGGAGGAAGGTATCAGCCGGAAGGCATGCCGTGAGCTTCTGAAGCAGGCCAAGAAAGGCGGGCTGCCGGAAGAACCTGAGATTCCTGCTTCCGAAAAGCCGGAGCCTCCCCCTGGCCCTGGGTTCAATGATGACCAGCCGAGTCTTGTTGGGCTACAGGAACCGGGGGCAGGCGACGATGGCGGCCATGAGCCCAACACCGGAGCCTCCGAGCACTCGGCCGCAGAGTCGTCCAGCTCTTCGCCTGGTCAGGGAGGACCTGCTGCGGGTGAAGAGGCTGGCGCTGAACCTTCCCAAGCGGCTAAGGCCGCTCCCAAGCGGGAAACACCGAAAGCCCCTGAGGCTAAGGGCACCACCCCTCCACAGCCGGTGCCAACCAAGGAACCGGCCCGGGCTCGGATCGTTGTCAGCGTGAACACCCAGGGAGGTCATCGAAGCGGGGTGCTGCAAACGGATCGGATCGACCCAGAGGCCGGCTACTGCTGGGTCCGCCTCGACAATGGGGATGAGGAGCCATTGAGAGCGCGGGTATCGGACGTGCAGCTGCTCGGCGTCGAAGGAGAGGAATAGTGCCGATGCCGAGCCTATCGCGAGACACACAGCGCAAGTACGCCATTCTGCGGGCGATCGACACCATGGAGCGGCCGTCGCTTCAGGACATCGCCTCGGAGACTGGCATACCTGCCGGCACCGTCAAACGACAGCTGACTTCGATCCGGGAGGAGCTGAAGGTGAAGATCCTCTTCATCCGAGACCCAAGCTCGCCAGAAGGCGCCAATGGGTACTACTCCCTGGAGGGATGGGGCATCCTCGACCCGGCCTCCTTCCGCAATCACTTCGGTTGAACCAGAACGACCATGCTACCCAGGGAGGCCCACGGCCTCCCTTTCTCGTGCTCATGCGCCTGGCTACAGAGCGCTCAGCGGCCGGCAGTCAGGGTTCAATTCGTCCAGGAGGTCTCCCAGCTCACCCAGCGCATCCCCGTAGCACTCGTGGGCGACCCCTGAGGATACCCGGTTGGGCATGTCATGCTGATCGAGCACGACGAGAAGCAGGCCCGGCGCCCCGTCTCGGGCTATCACGTCGATGTTCCCCCACAGATTCTCCCGCGAGACCGCATAGCTCAGCATCTCCCTGAAGCGCTCACGGTCATGCAGGATCTGGATGTTTGCCATTCTGGCCTCCTGGTTCATTGTCCTTTCATCGCCTCCTCGAGGCGACGTTCCGCGCTACGGTCATAGCGCTGCGTGGTAGCAAGGTTCGAGTGCCCAAGCGCATACTGCACGGTCAGCACGTCAATGCCACGATCAAGCAGGTTGGTGGCGAAGGTCCGCCTGAAGTCGTGAGGGGCGCATTCGTCTATGCCGGCCTGGGCCGCACGCTCCTTGATGATGTAGTAGACGGCCTGATCGGTCAGCCTCTGATCGCAGACCACGCCATGCCGGCGCACCCTCGTGAACAGTGGACCAGTGTCACGGCCAAGACAGGCCTGCCAGGCCCTGAGCCCCTTGAACGTCCGGTCGGGAAGGAAGACCAGCCGCTCCTTGTTGCCCTTGCCGACGATCCTGATGGCCTTGCGGCTGGTATCGATAGCCTCCAGATCCACGGACACACTCTCCGACCGGCGCAAACCCGTCGATACAAGCAGCTGGAGCAGCGCTGCATCACGAACCCCCTTGGGGCTGTCGTCAGTTTCGCATGCGGAACTGAGGGCCTGGATCGTGGCTTCATCCAGGTGGACCCCTTTGGGAAGACGGGAGCCAGGGACGCCCTTCAAGTCGCGGATCTGCTGGTAGCTCTCGCTGTCCATGTCCCCCATGACCCAGGCCTCGCGGGCAACACCCTTCATGGCCGACAAGGCAGCATTGACCGTGGCTGGCGCCTTGCCCATCTCGGTCATCATCTCCACGATCGATCGGACATGCTCACGGCGTATCAGCGCCCATGGGCAGCCCTGGATGTCGTAGCCACCGCTCAGCCTGGCGATGAACTGTAGGTGGGACCGCATCGTGATCCGGCTACGCCGGGAATTGAGGTTCAGCAGGTACGAGAGCCCTGCATTGCCTCTGGCCTCCGAGAGTGCGTCCTCAGCACCGGCCGCGAGCGCCTGGGAGCCCTGGGGTCGAACAAGGGTCAGCTCGCTATCCATGGCCACCCTCCGCCCCGGTCGACACGAGCTGCTTGAGGTGGTCGGCTTGGTGACTCGAGCACTGCTCAACCCCGTCCAGGTTGCCATGCTGGTGCTTCAGCTCGTAGAAGCCGTCGCCCCCAGGCACCTCCTCGACATAGACACGCTGGCGCTTGAGCCCGCCCGGGATGGTGCAGCTCAGGTGCTCCAAGACGGAATCAGCGTCCTCTCGGACGCTCACGATCTCTCCGTGATCGCGAAGGATCACCATGAAGTCATTGGTCAAGACAGCCGAGTATCCAGCCCTCGGTGGCATCGTGATCTGGTCTACCATTCAGGTCTCCAGCACAGATGGTTGGCGGGCTCGCCCGGGCCGCGGCCTCGCGGGCACCGCCAGGTGAATTCAGCCATGGCCATCACTTCCCTTGGCCAGGGAGTGATGAGCAAGGTCTCCCGTGTAGTAGCCCATCGATCGCTACACCTCCTCGAGGCACCATTCAGCAAAGGCCTCCTGCTGATGCTCGCTACAGGGGGCGAAGCCGGTGAAGCGGCCACCCTCGATCCTGATCTCATCGAAGCGCCCCATGGTGTCGCGGTAGTAGACTCGCCGCCGCCGCAGGTCACCCAGCTCAGCAGTCAGGCGGTCGATGACGCCCTGGGCATCGTTGGTGATGGAGCGCGGCCCATCCTGATCGATGATCACCACCAAGGTGTCGCTGACGAGCGCGATCTTGTAGATGGCCTGTAGCTTCATGCGTGAATCCTTCTCCAGTGGCCCTCAGGACAGGCTAGTTACCCCTATCGCCCTTCTCTACTTTCTTAAATAGTTATTTTAATAAGTAGAGATAGGGATGGCCAGACCAAGCTACATTTTATGTGGATCTAGGCAGTCACTCGTAAACGATAAAATTACGCCTATGAACCTGTTTTCATTCGATTTATTGGTGTTATCGACGGCTTTCGTGCCGCCTGTACGCAAAATCTGAGCGCCATTGGCGGGTGTTCTCCTCTGGATTTTGCACAGCGGCGCCTGTCCAGCGGCCCAGCACACTGCCAAGTCAGAGGGCTTCGGCAGGTCGACCAATCACCAAGGAGCCCATTGACACCGGGTTAAGCAGTCGCCAATATGTGCTTTGCACACTTACCATATCCATAGGGGTTTAGGAATGAGCATCCTCGCTAGGTACTTCCAACTCGAAAATGAGGCCCAAGAGCTTCGCAGGAAGATGCAAACTTTAGAGGACACTCCTGAGTTCAAAAGGGAAAAGGAATTTATAGATAAGCTCAGAAGGCTAATGGATGAATATAATAAGACAAATGGCGAGGTTATATCAGCTCTTGCCCCTGAATCAAGCATCGAGAACACTGAAAGCAAAAGAAGAAGAAAAAGAAAACTTAAAGTATATAGGAACCCTGAGACTGGTGAGGTTGTAGAAACCAGAGGTGGCAACCAGAAGACATTGAAGGCATGGAAAGAACAGTACGGGGCAGAAACTGTTGATTCATGGCTGATTGAAGAGAAGTAATCGGTTATATTGTGCAGCAGGCTGTAGAGGTTTACGATGTCTAAAAAAAGCAGCAATGACAAGGATATACAGGCCATCTCGGTGAGCAAGTCGGCTCAGCTCGACCTTTTCAGCCTGCTAGACGCCCGTGATGGCGATTATAGCAATAGCATCGATATTTATGATTCTTTGCCTAAATATTCGCTCGAGCGGCGTCGGCGCTTTACTGATATTCGGCAAGCCGCCGCGAAAGAACGTGAATGCCGGGTGGGTGGTCGCGTAATAAAAGTAAAAGTCCGCCCTGCTCTAATTGAAACACGTCCTGGGAAACCTGAGCTTGTTTACCCAGGTGAGCGCGAAGAGATCATTGAGGATGCTTTGAGAAAACTCGCTGT
This sequence comes from Halomonas sp. Ps84H-12, assembly GCF_024124725.1. NCBI lineage: Bacteria > Pseudomonadati > Pseudomonadota > Gammaproteobacteria > Oceanospirillales > Halomonadaceae > Halomonas > Halomonas sp. Ps84H-12. Next base: position 11,030 of record NZ_JAMXSJ010000045.1, read on the forward strand.
AAATGGCGGGATCGCGATGATTGACGGAAAGGTGGGTGTGCTATTCACATTCTATCAACTTCGCAATGAATTAAAGAGAAACAATCACGAGTTTAAACTTAGCGAAATAAAAGAAGCTATTCTTGTTTGCCGCGGGGCTCAACTTGAAACGGTTTCTGAAGATGGGGAAACGGTTATATCATCGAGCTTCTTCCCTATGGTAGGTCTTACCACAAGGAAAGACTTGAAGCTGAGGGAGGGGGATACAAAGTGCTATGTTCAGTTTAATCCCCTGGTGACTGAAAGCATTCATAACCAGACTTTCAGGCTGTATGACTATAAAACGTCTATGGCTATTAAGAGCCCCCTTGCTCGCTATATTCACAAGAGAATGAGTCACCATTGGAGTCAGGCCTCCTCCACCAATCCCTACACGCCGCGGCTTGTCTCCTTTCTCAAAGGGAGTCCGAGGGGGCTCTCTGACCGTATGGCCACGAATGTGAGGGCCATGAAGATGGCTCTTGATACGCTGAAGGAGCATAATGTCATCGATAGCTACGATGACAGCGAACGAATCAAAGACGGAAAGAAACTGACCGATATTGTTTACAAGATATACCCTACTAAGCAGTTCGTTAAGATCATAAAAAAGGCGAACTACAAGAATGGGATAATATCTACAAAAAAGGCTCTTACAGCTTCTGAAGAGAGTGAGTAGTTACGAAATATATCACTCCCTTTCATGCTAGCCGCGGGATATTAACTGCGGCTTTTTTATTGCCACTGGCTTTAATTATGCCTGCTACGGCTGTCCTCTTCAGGATCGGTGGAAATTCTGCACTGTTGGTAGGCTTTGTCACCACCGCCGCCCTCATCCGGTCCGCGAGAACCCTGCACCGTTGGCCGCCCAGGGCACCGGCTCCCGGCCCGACCGTAGGTGGAGGGTCGGCAACGATTCTGACGAAATCCTCCAAAAAGTGAACTAACCTATTGGCTTTAAATTATTTTTATATGGTGGCTCATGGGTGAAACCTGCCGTTCAAAATCAAGCGTATAATCGCCAAATCGGTTGATATGGTCCGTGCGGTATGGGGCCAATCCTTTGAGAATATCGTGATCAATATGATGGCCGCGATCCTTGAGATCTTTAAGGGTTAACGTCATCGACTCCACATTGTGAAGAATGACCAGGTTGGCCACCAAGTGGTTATATTTGATCACCTTCCGTTGCTCGTGGCGGATATTCTCGGCGATCACCCCCTCGCCGCCGAAAAATAGCCATTTTACGAACTGGTTGAACTCCTCCGTTTTGTTCGTCTCCGCATGAATGGTTCGCCGCAACTCCACGCTGCCAATGTAGTCCAGAAGAAAGGTTGTCCGAACTACCCGCCCCAGTTCCCGGAAAGCAAAGTAGAGTTTATTCTTGAGGCTTGCGGTACCTAAACGTCGCAATACCGTGGACGGTGCTATTTTCCCTGCCTTTATCGATAGCGCCACCCGGAGCATGTCGGGTACATGTGTTTCAATCAGTTTCCAGTTGACGGTTTCGCTGAATAAGGCATTGATGTGCTCATACCGCTGGCGTTTGTCAGGCTTGTAGAACACCAGCTGCTTCAGATTCCGGATGCGGGGCATCAGGTTGATACCCAGCAGGTAAGCCAACCCGAAGACGGGCGCACTTTGCGCCTGAGTATCGCCATGCAAGGTGTCAGGCTGGATATCGGAATCGTTTTTGATCAGCCCGTCAAGGATGTAAATGGCCTCATAAACGCCGCAAGGGATGAAGTGGCTGAACAGCGCGATGTATTTGTCGGAGACGTGGTAGTAGCCCACCCCGCCGTAGCCACCGTACCGTATGTGGTATTCCGATAGCAGATTCTGTTCGTACAGATTCCATTTTGTGCCATCGGCGGCAGCCCGCTGGCCAGTTCCCCAGTGTCGCGGCAGCCGGTAGCGGTTGTAGGCATTGATAACCTGCACAATGGCCTGCTCCAAGCGCTCTTCGGTGACGTGCCGCAGGTTGAGCCAGGACACCTGCCGGCGATTAAGTGTCGTGATGGATCGGGCGGTCTGAGTTGGCCCGAGATTGCAGCCATAGCAAAACAAGGTCGAAACAAAGCGGGTACGTGGGTCTTCCAGCTTGCTCTCAAAACCGGAAAGTGGTCCAAAGCGTTTGTGGAGCCCCAGCCATTTTTCGGCTTCCACCAGGATGTCGAGAATATTCTTTTCGGGCAAATTCTGGGATAACTGTTTGTCAATTTCGGCCAGCCCATCGGGAGGCGCTGTGCGACGGTGCTTCCGGATCACCAGCTCTTCACCATTGAAGACGGTGTATTCATTCTCCGGGAAGTTACGGTCAATGCGGTCCGCCGTTTCGCTCAAGCGTGAGCGGGCCTGCGCCACAAAAGCGGCTGGGTCGGATGCGATATCAACCATCGCACTGTAGTCCGCTATTTGGGCATCATAGACACTCCAATCCACGAGCTGATCGCGGTAGTCGCTGTACTGGTCGCTATTCGCGACCGCGAGATCGCCGGAAATCAGTTCACGCTTCACCTGCGTTAGTACGCCCAGCTCGAAATACTTCCGGTAGACCATACCGGGCAGTAGCTGGCTTGACCCGGACCCCAATATGAGACGGCGCCAACGCTCCGGTAGCCAGGACACGTCGACGGGTTGAGTGCTGAGCACAAGGCATTCCTTGCGGCTGTGCCGGTGCTTTTTCAGAGTCGCAATCGCCTCAATCAAGGATTGATCGTGGCTGGTTGCCGTCAGATCCAGTAGTTCAAGGCAATTGAATAGCAGGGGGCGTAACGGGCGATAGGGTTGCAGCATAAACGGGATGAAGTTATTGCCAGCATAGGCCATGTGTTCCTCACACTCGGCCAGTAATTCATCAGGGTCGCTCTGGATGGCAGCCGCCACTCGGGCACCTCGCTCGGAATCCGTCGGCGCTTCCTGAACGGCGGTCAGCACGTCACGCAGTTGAGCGACCAGTTTGTCCATCCGTTTCATGTGATCCAGATGATACTGGTTCAGGTTGGCTTCCGCCTTAGTCTTGATGTTGCGCATCTTGCGGACAAAGATGTCGACGGCATCGTCCATTGCGCGACGCAATTGGGCATGGACCAACAGAATCATCAAGGCATAGCGTTTGGTGCTTTGCATAGCCTTGATGTTGGCCGCGCCAAGCGCTCGTGCTTCCAGTATGAAGTGGTGATACTTGGCGGCTGGAATGTGATCAACAGCGGGCAATCGTTGACACCAGCCCTGAAGCCATTCCAGGTGCTGAAGATACTTCTTCACTTCCGTATTGGTCGGCTTTTTGGGTTCCTGTTTCAGTTTATGCCAACTGGTATGAGATGAATCGTCTGGCACTTGCAGCAGCCGGTCAAATTCCTGTTTTTGCTGCGCCGTCAAACCCGCACTGAGCGTCCGAAAGTAACCTGTATTAACCGTGCTGCGAGCCTGACGCGCGGACCGTTGCAGCGTTGAAAAACCCGGCAGTTCAAAACGCTGGCGCACCAGCTCTTCGATCACCACATTGATAATGTCCGCCAGATCTTGCTTGGTGGTTGCCGCTTCACGCGCCAAGTCCCTCACGATAGCCTTGCCTTCGACGGTAAACGCCTTGATGCCCACCTGTTGACGAATCGCGTCCAACATCCGCTGACGGGCGCCACCATTGCGGTCGTATTCCCTGAGCTGGCTCAATGGGACGGGTAAAAGGTCGTCGCAGGCCAGGATATGCGCTGTGATGGGCCGCGGGACCGTTTTGAGATTCACGAAGTAGCCAAGGAGATGATCCTCTTATTCAGGCAACTGGAGAAAACAGAAGAGGAGGAATTTGAACACCCTTCTCCGATTCTCGGCATTCGGCTCCAATTTGCCTTTGCCGCCAGAATGTCCGAAATCCTGGCGCTGCGATGGGAGTGGGTAGACCTGGTCGGTCGCCGAGTAGTCTGGCCCGACAGCAAAACCGGTGACATGTCCAAACCTATCAGCTCGGAAGCCTACGAACTGCTCTCTGATGCCGCAATCCACAGCAAATCGGAGTACGTCTGCCCTGCTCTGGAAGATCCCAACAAGCCGTTGACCCAAAACGCCTACTATGGCGCCTGGCGCCGCATACTGAAAAGGGCCGGCATCCCCCTTGTTGGCACACACGGCATCCGGCATCGCGCTGCCACCGACATCGCCAATTCCGGCATCCCGATCAAAGTGGGTATGGCACTGACCGCTCACAAAACCGTGACCATGTTCATGCGATACGTTCATGTCGAGGACGATCCGGTGCGGGAAGCAGCCGAACTGGTGGCAAATCGACGCCAGATTATCACCAGGCTGAAATCAAATAAGGCGGAACCCTAATGACCATTCTCCAAGAGTGGGGACAGACTGAACGCCAAACGGCTAAAAATACGTATTTTCTTTTATTATCACCACCGTAGGAAGCCTACACCGTACTACGCAATATGGCCTGAAATGGCATAGTTTGGCGATCAAATTGCCCCAGATTTTCCCTAAGAAATCGGCCGGTAACTTGGGGCATATCTCAGCGTATGCAGTAGTACTTTGCTGGGGTTGGAAGGAACTCCCACAGACACGTTGGCTGACAACACCGTGAGTCACAGGACTCCCATGGTACTATCCGGCCCACACAAACAGGTGCCGAGTCCGGGTATCATCGTGGAAGAAGCCAAATGCGTAACAGCCTAGAACAATATCAGGTCTGGTTTTATCTGGTTGCCATCCTGGCCGGCATGGCCATCGGCTGGATGTCACCAGAGCAGACCCGTCATTGGGAAGCGCTGCTTTGGCCCGCACTGGGCGTTCTCCTGTACACCACTTTCACTCAGGTACCACTGATACATCTCAGGTCGGCATTTCGTGATCGCCGCTTTCTGGCCGCTTTGCTGACGGGCAATTTTATTCTGATACCAGTGGTCGTTGGTCTTCTATTGTGGCTGTTACCGGATGATCCCGCTATTCGTCTCAGCGTGCTGCTGGTACTGCTGGTACCCTGTACGGACTGGTTTATCAGTTTTACCCATCTCGGTGGCGGGGACGGTGCCCGGGCCATCGCGGCCGCGCCGATCCTCCTGATTGTCCAGCTCATTTTGCTGCCCGTTTACATCTGGCTCTTCATGGGCAATATCGCCATTGAACTGGCGGTTGGCAGCCACTTGTTGCCAGCCTTCTTCGGACTGATTGTCACTCCGCTGATCCTGGCCTGGTTAACCGAACGGCTGACGGAAAAGCACCCGCGCGCGCAAACACTGGTGGACTGGCTTGGGTGGCTGCCCGTGCCGTTGCTGGCATTGGTGGTGTTTCTAATTGCCGGTTCCCAGGTCAGCCTGGTGATCGACAATGGCGCCCTGCTGTGGTCGGCGCTTGTGGTTTTTGTACTTTATCTGGTTGCCGCCGCTACCATCGGCAAGGGGCTCAGTGAGCTATTCGGGTTCACGCCCACTATCGGCCGCACCCTCACCTTCAGCTTTGGTACCCGCAACTCCTTCGTCATGCTGCCGCTGGCCCTGTCACTGCCGGAACCCTGGCGGGCCGCTGTCGTTGTCATTGTTTTCCAATCCCTGGTCGAGTTGTTCGGTATGGTCGCGTATCTGCGCTGGCTGCCGCACCTGATCAGGCATTCCGACTGAGCCGGGAACGCAGCCTTACCCGGCACAACAGGACAATTGAGTCACGTCCTTGGTAAAAGTCTGGGCGCAGTGCTTGAGCCCTTCCACTGTGGTCCGGTAGGGAAACAGCTCTTCAGCCAATTCCTGCACGGTCATATTGGCCCGCATCGCCATGACCGCCGGCATGGCGCGAAGATCGAGCATAGCGTCGCCGCCGGCCATATTGATCCCGGCCCGGCTGCCCCCGGCGGCAGCCACATAGACGAACTGCGGTTGGTCGGTGCAATCGCCCGCCACTCAGGGCAGCGCACTACGGACACACGTAACGCCATGGGAGTCCAGTCCTTTCTATGTGGTTGCCTTTCTGCTAGGCTCACGATCAAATTCCGGGACCACTTGCATGATTAAACGCTGTTTCATAGTCGCAATGACGCTGTTGATTGCTTTGCAGTCAGTGGCGTCTATTGCCTATGAAACACAACCGCACAACCCCGCAATGCCACATTATGATGCGCATTCACACGAATCAGCGGATTTTTCCAGCGAAAATCAGGCAACCAAGTCGTCTCCCGGCAGCCCCAGTCATTCAGCGGACCATGGCCATCACAGCCACAGCTGCTTTCACATGGTATTGCTGGGAACCCTCACCAACATTTCCGGCTTGACTGCGGGAATAGTACTGTCCGACTACCAAGCCAACTTCACCACCGGGGTTCAATCCTCCCTTTTCCGCCCTCCCATTTCCTGACCCTGCGAATATCTTCCCCACCCGGGGAATAACCGTCATTTAGAATTTCGTAGGAGCAGTCTCATGCTTTTCAGAATGCCCATAACTGGGCGGCGCGCAATGCCATGCCATTTTATTATTCATGCCTTTTGCCTTCTAACGCTGGCATTCGGTTCTGCCCTGGCACATGCCGGTGACAAACCACTCACTCTGTCCGAGGCACTCTCGCGGGCCATGGCGCAAAACCCCGGCCTCCAGGTCTTCGATTTTCGCCTTCAGGGTCTTGAGGGTCGCCGCGTTACGGCAGGTCAAAATCCTGCCCTGGAGGCCGATCTGGAAGTGGAAAACTTCCTCGGCAGCGACAATCTGCGAGGGGTCGACGGGGCGGAGTACACCCTGTCCTTGTCATCGGTCCTCGAACTTGGCGGCAAGCGTCAGGCCCGCGTCAGCGTAGTTGACTCACAATACGGGCGGGTCGAGGCCGAGCGCCGGGCCGAGACCCTGGATCTCTTGGGACAGGCGACCCAGCGCTTTGTCGCCACACTGGCCCTGCAGGAAAAACTCCAACTGGCCGCTGAAGCTGTGGCGCTGGCCGAGGCCACCCACGAGATCGTCACCCGTCGCGCCGACAGGGGCGCGGCGCCCCAGGCCGAAGTCCTGCGCGCCAGGGCCGCGCTCACCCAGAGTCGTATTGAGCAGTCCCGTCTTCGAGCCGCCTACGAGAGCCGGAAAATGGCTCTGGCTTCCCTGTGGGGCGATACCAGCCCGGACTTTCAAATGCTGGAAGGCGATCTGTTCCAGTTCGGTTCATCCGACAACTTCGATGCCCTGTACCAGCGGGTCAGCGACAGCCCAGCCATTCAAATCTACGCCAGCGAACAGCGTATCCGCGAAGCGGAGATTCAGCTGGCGCGCAGCCAGTCCGAAAGCGACATCCGTTGGCAGGTGGGCGTCCGGCGTTTCGAGGAGACGGATGATACCGCCTTGACCGCAGGGCTCTCGGTACCGCTCTTTTCCGGACGGCGCAATCGCGGCGAGGTGCAGGCCGCCCTGGCGGCGCGGGATGAGGTCCGATTCCGCCGGGAGGATACCCTGCTGCGCCTCCATTCGCGCCTGTTCGACGCCTACCACTTGCGGCAACAAAGTATCGAGACTGTTGAGCAGATTCGCAGCCAAATGCTTCCCGACCTGACCGAGGCACTCACTCAGACCCGCGAAGCCTATGAAAACGGCCGCTACAGCTATGTGGAGTGGACCGCCGCACAGCGGGAGCTGCTCTCAGCACGGGAGGCACTGGTCGACGCCGCCACCACGGCGCTGCTCAACCAGGCGTTGATCGAACAACTTACGGCGCAGCCACTCGCGACTGTTCCGGGCGCCCCGACGCGCTAACCCACAAATTCAGGATTCACACCATGCAA
>NZ_JAMXSJ010000046.1:0-17925 GCF_024124725.1 Halomonas sp. Ps84H-12
ACCATCGGTTACGGACTGCCGGACTTCGCAGAGGAACTCAACTACGGAGTCGATCTATCAACCATCTGAGGGTGGTATCAGATTGATGGGGTGAAGGTGCCCCATCAACCATTAAATCCGTATACCCCTTTTAAAAATGGGCTGGTGGTCGGGGCAGGCACCATGGGGATGAACCTTGCCAAGCTAATGCTTGGTAACGGCATGACGGTGACGGTGCTGGATATCAACCCCAATGTGTTGGAGCGTTGTCGTCAGGCCCTGGAATCTGATTCTGCTAGCAAGGTACAGGCTCACTTTGTCAGCGATTGGTTGCAGGTGGGGGAGTGTGATGTCGTTCTTGAGAGCGTCACTGAAGACCTTACGCTCAAGCAGCGAGTGCTGAAGGATGTGGAGGCTCACGTTGGTGACGCGACACTGATCCTGACCAATACTTCAGGACTTTCTATTGATGAACTTTCTGATGTGCTGGCTCGCCCGGAACGGTTCGTGGGAGCTCATTTCTTTAATCCTGCAGATCTCATACCAACTGTCGAGGTGATCCCTGGGCGATTTACTTTGGATACCTTCGTCGATCACGCAGTTGATTTGCTCCGCGAGCTCGGAAAGCGTCCTGCCGTGCTGAAGCAAAGTGTGCCGGGTTTCGTGGCGAACCGTATTCAGCATGCATTAATGCGTGAATGTCTCTCGATTTTGGAACAAGGCATTGTAGACGCCGAGACATTAGACGATATCGTGCGCTACTCAATTGGTATTCGTCTTGCTATCAACGGGCCGCTACGCCAGCGGGATCTAAATGGGCTGGACACCCATCTTAATATATCGAGCTACCTATATGAGAGCTTGGATAATCGCACCACGCCATCCCCTCTGCTTGAGGCGTTGGTGGAGAAGGGATATCTCGGTCGTAAGAGTGGTAACGGCTTCTATGAGTGGCCTGCAGGAAGTGGGGAGAACTACGATCGTCAGGAGAGAGAGTTGCTTGTACGCCTCCTGTCAATGATGAAAGAGAATTAAGGCTGTCAGGAATAATTGTTATTAATTGCTGATGCGAGAGAAACACCCCCTTGCCTGAGATTGGGGCGATGTTAGGCAAGGGGGCTTAATGCGGAGGTGGCTTAACTCTGGGCTTCTCGAATCATGTTGCGAGAGATGATCACCTGTTGGATTTGGGTGGTGCCTTCATAGAGTCGGAAAAGGCGTACATCGCGATAGAATCGCTCAACGGCGTATTCGCTGATATAGCCGGCTCCGCCATGAATCTGTACCCCACGATCTGCTACGCGGCTGCACATTTCAGTGGCGAACATTTTGGCACAGGAGGCCTCGGTGCTGACGTTCTGGCCTTCATCCCGCTTGCGTGCGGCATCCAGCACCATGCACTTGGCGGCATAGATCTCAGCCTTGGAGTCTGCCAGCATTCCCTGGATCAGCTGGAATTCAGCGATGGGCTTGCCGAATTGCTTGCGTTCCATAGCGAAGCGAAGGGAGTCCTCCAGAACACGCTCGGCTGCGCCCACCGCGATGGCGGCAATATGCAGGCGCCCCTTATCTAGCACTTTCATTGCAGTCTTGAAGCCGACACCTTCCTGCTCGCCAATCAGAGCGCTTTCCGGAACCCGGACATTGTCAAAGATGACATCTGCAGTGTGAGCCCCCTTCTGGCCCATCTTCTTATCGCACTTCCCAATCGTGATGCCCGATGTGTTGGCATCTACGATGAAGGCGCTGATACCTTTGGCACCTTTGATGTCCGGGTTGGTGCGCGCCATGACGGTGAAGATGCCGGCATGCGGCGCGTTGGTGATGTAGCGCTTTGTGCCATTGATAATGTATTCATTCCCATCCTTTACAGCAGTCGTCCTTAATGATGCCGCATCGGACCCCGAATCCGGTTCAGTCAGGCAGAAAGAGCTGAGAATCTCACCGCTGGCCAGGCGTGGCAGGTAGCGGGATTTCTGCTCGTCTGTGCCGTCGAGAAGAATGCCAATTGAACCGATACCGTTGTTGGTCCCGATGAAGGAGCGGAAAGCAGGGGAGGTTCTGCCAAGCTCGAAGGCAATGTTGACTTCTTCCTCCATTGTGACTCCGAGGCCACCAAACTCCTCGGGAATAGTAAGCCCAAACATTCCCATATCGCGCATTTGCGCTACGATGTCGTCAGGAATTTGGTCAGTTTCGGCGACTTCTTCCTCTCGTGGAATAAGCTCTTCGTTGACAAAGCTACGAATAGAGTCAAGAAGAATCTGCATTGTTTCCTGGTCGCGAATCATGATCTCATCTCGCTGATATAGTGGTTGCTGGTCAGTTTTTATCTCGCTGTTTACGAGATTTGGGTATTGATATCATTCACCATCTGTACCAGCCGGGGTCCAATAAATTCTTCAAGTTTCTCGCGAGAAACCTGGAATTCGGGGCCTCCGCAGTTGAACGCGAGCACCCCTAGCTGCGGGTGGTTCAAGGGAACCGCAACCGCATTGACTTTTTTCTGCCAATCGCCCATCGACAGGCAGTAGCCATATTCTGCGTACTCTTTGAAGGCGCCATCCAGTGCTCTGCGAATGTCTGGCCATTCGTCGGGATGGCTCTGCTGTATATGCTCCATGATCACCTCGGCTTCTTCTTGAGGCATAGCGGCCAGGCAGGCGCGACCGGCCGAGCTTTGGTGAATCGGGAGGCGTGTTCCGATCTGGCGGCGAATGGTGGAGCGTAGGGCGCTCTGGACAACGTCCAGGTAGACCATGTCTAAACGGTCACGTGCCGACATCGCCACGGTGGCGCCGACTTCATCGGCGAGGTTCACCATCAAGGGCTGGGCAACCGAGCGAATCGGGAGATTGGAGATCATGGAGTAGCCGAAGGACATCACGCCTACGTCCAGTTGATACTTCCCGCGCGGCAGCGGACGAAGATAGCCGAGCCTGGCGAGGGTGTGGGTCAGCCGGCTCACTGTGGGGCGTGGCAGCCCTGTCTTTCTAGCCAGATCGAGGTTGCTGAGCATGCTATCCCGTGGGGTGAAGCAGCGTAGCAGCTCCAACCCCCGTGCCAGCGATGTCACGAACTGTCGATCCTTCTCCTGCTCTTCCATCGCATGGGTAGGGTCTAGCACGATCTGGAAGTCGCTCTGGCTGTCTTTTTTCTTCACTGAATCCTCGCTCCCGTGGCGGATAGCAGTCATGAAAGTTTGCGCGCACTGTCTCTGTGATGTCAACTCTGCAATCTAAAAGACCGCTTGGCGGACATCTATAAGGGCTGTCATGTCCATCGGGTCGACATCCTCGCTGTTTCTCAAGCCCTCCCCAAAACCACAAGGCGGCGTAAAGCGCGCGCAGCGATGTCGTTGACAGCTTTCTGCCAACCTGTGTAGGTTATCGAGTATAGCAAAATAAATGTCCGCATAACGATCATTTTACTGTGAGGTGGTGCATGAACGACAAGCAGCAGCCCGCCGAGGTATATCTCGCCTCGCTCGACGAAGGGGTGGCGGTGGTTCGCATCGATCGACCATCCGCCAAGAATGCCCTCAACGGCGCCGTTAGGCGTCAGCTCGCCGAACTGTTCTCGTCCCTGGCCCGGCGTGATGACGTGCGGGCTATCGTGCTGACGGGAGGGGAGCAGGTGTTTGTGGCCGGTGCTGACGTCAAGGAGTTTGCCACGGCGTCGCCCACCGAGATGCATTTGCGCCACAACGAGCGGTTCTGGGAGCCCATTGCGCACTGCCCCAAGCCGGTCATTGCTGCGGTCAATGGCTTCGCTCTGGGCGGCGGCTGTGAGCTTGCCATGCACTGCGACATCATCGTGGCCGGCGAGTCCGCCCGGTTCGGGCAACCTGAAGTCAAACTTGGCCTGATGCCCGGCGCTGGAGGGACCCAACGCCTGGTACGCGCGGTGGGTAAGTTCCAGGCGATGCGCATGCTGATGACCGGCTGCATGGTACCGGCGCCTGATGCACTGCGTATGGGGCTAGTCAGCGAGGTCGTCCCCGATGAGCAGACGCTCGAGCGTGCCAAGGCATTGGCTCAGGAAATTGCCCATCTGCCGGCCTTGGCCGTGGAGCAGATCAAGGAGACCGTACTCGCCGGTGCCGACCTGCCGCTTGAGAGTGCGCTAGTCCTCGAGCGGAAGGCCTTCCAGATGCTGTTCGACACCAAGGATCAGAAGGAAGGGGCTGCCGCCTTCATCGAGAAGCGCAAACCGACCTATCGGGGGGAGTCATGATGGCAGGACAAGTGAATCGGCTGGGGATCGTCGGCACTGGTGTGATGGGCGCAGGGATCGCTCAGATAGCAGCTCAGGCCGGTCTCGAGGTCGCGCTGTTCGACAAGCGTGACGGGGCTGCCAGCGCCGCACGTGATGGCCTGCAGGCGACATTCGACAAACTGGTGAGCAAGGGCAAGCTCTCTCGTGAGTCTGCCGAGGAGGCCTTGGCCCATCTTTCCGTCGTCGAGTCGATGACGGCCCTGGCGGATTGCGACCTGGTCATCGAGGCAATCGTCGAGGACCTTGGCATCAAGCAGGCCCTGTTCTCCGAGCTGGAGGCAATCGTGGCCCGCGATTGCATTCTGGTGACCAATACCTCGTCGCTTTCGGTCACGGCTATTGGCGCGGATCTGGCCTGCCCCGACCGGCTTGCCGGCTTCCACTTCTTCAACCCCGTGCCGCTGATGAAGGTCATCGAGGTGATCGGGGGGATCGATACCGACGAGACCGTTATCGACACCCTGCTGAATTTGGCAGACCGGCTCGGGCACACTGGCGTGCGTGCCCAGGATACCCCTGGTTTCATCGTCAACCATGCAGGACGCGCTTACAGCACCGAAGGGTTGAAGATTCTTGAGGAGCGGGTAGCGCCACCGGAGGATATCGATCGGATTCTTCGCGAGGAGGCCGGGTTCCGGATGGGCCCGCTCGAGCTTTTTGATCTGACCGGCTTGGATGTCTCGCATCCTGCGATGGAGTCGATCTTCGAACAGTTCTATCACGATCCGCGTTATCGACCTTCCTCTATCTCTCGGCAGATGCTTAAGGGTAAGCGACTGGGACGCAAGACAGGGGTTGGCTTCTATCGTTATGAGGCAGGCAGGAAAATTGAGGCATTGACGCCACAGCCGGTACCGTGTGTCAGCGAGCTACCGCCGGTCTGGGTGGGGTGTGAGGATGCCGACCTGCGTGCAGACGTCGCGACGCTGCTGGAGTCACTCGGCGGGCGAGTGGAGCCCACAGACTCACCCTCTGAACAGGCGCTCTGCTTGTTGCTCCCCTTGGGTGATGATGCCGTGAGTGCGAGTCAGCACTTCGGCGTCGACCCCGAACGCACACTCTGCCTCGATGTCCTTCTTGGGCTTGAGCGTCATCGCACCCTGATGATGACGCCAGTCACTCGACCGGAGATGCGTGACGCGGCTCATGCGCTGCTGGCATCGGATGGTAGCGGAGTGACGATCATTCGTGACAGTGCTGGATTTGTCTCGCAGCGTGTGCTGGCGTCAGTGGTCAATTTGGCCTGCGAAATTGCTCAGCGTGAAATCGCTACTCCTGTCGATATCGATAATGCCGTCAGGCTGGGACTCAACTACCCCCATGGCCCGTTGGCATGGGGGGATGCGCTGGGCTCGAAGCGCGTGCTTTGTATATTGGAACGTATCTACGCCTTAACGGGTGATCCACGTTATCGGCCAAGCCTTTGGTTGCGCCGTCGCGCCACCCTTGGGGTTTCACTGTTGCACGTAGCGCCAAGTGGCCGATGACATTGGAGACACATCATGTTGGTGGAAGTGGAGAGAGTGCTATGGGTGCACTAACGGGAATTAGGGTACTAGACTTGAGTCGTGTGCTGGCTGGCCCCTGGTGCAGCCAGGTGCTGGCTGATCTTGGTGCGGATGTCGTCAAGGTAGAACGTGTTGGCAGAGGGGATGATACTCGAGCTTGGGGCCCTCCCTATATGAAGGATGCTCAAGGGAACGAGACGCAGGAAGCCTCATACTACCAGTCCACTAACCGAAACAAGCGCTCTGTGGCTATTGATATTGCCACCAAGAAAGGCCAAGAAGTTATCCGTGCGTTGGCCGCAGAGAGCGATGTACTCATCGAAAACTTCAAGGCAGGATCATTGAAGAAGTATGGGCTTGATTATGAATCAATTTCCAAGCTCAACCCCAGGCTGGTGTATTGCTCCATTACAGGGTTCGGCCAGACGGGGCCTCGCGCGCAGGAGCCCGGCTATGATTTCATCATCCAGGGCATGGGAGGGTTGATGAGCATCACCGGGGAGCGTGATGGCGTCCCTGGTGGTGGCCCGCAGAAGGTGGGCGTGGCGGTCACCGACGTGATGACGGGGCTGTACTCGGTCATTGCCATTCAGGCCGCGCTGCTGGCACGCGAGAAGACTGGCCGTGGCCAGTATTGCGATATGGCGTTGCTGGATGTGCAGTTGGCCGCACTGGGGAACCAGAGTCAGAGCTATCTCAGCACCGGTGTTTCGCCTGGGCGGTATGGTAATGCGCATGCCAATATTGTTCCTTATAACTCCTTTCATGCGAGCGACAAGGACTTTATCATCGCCTGTGGCAATGATTCACAGTTTTCGTCTTTATGTGACGCCATTGGATTGCCGGAGCTGTCCACTGACCCTCGGTTCTCGAAAAACGAAAATCGCATCAGAAATCGGGATGCCATCACCCAGATTCTTTCGGATCATTTTAAACGTGATGCCGCTGAAGTGTGGGTAGAAAAAATTAGCAAAGCCAAGGTGCCGGTTGGAGTCATTAATGATATTGCCGATGCGCTTGCCGAACCTCAGGTGGATGCACGTGGTATGTTGGTTAACATACCCCATTCCATGAATCCTGATTTCAAGATGGTCGGTAGCCCGATTCATATGTCTGATACTCCGGTGGAGTACAAGAGGCCTGCGCCACTTCTTGGGCAGGATACTGACGATGTGTTGGCCGAATACCTAAATCTCTCCCCAGAGCAGTTGTCGCAACTCAAAGGCGACGGTGTGGTGGGTTAATTTTTCCAAGAGTCTTGAGCATTACTGAGGAGTGCTGATGAAAGTCCTCGTCGCTGTCAAACGTGTCATCGATTACAACGTGAAGATTCGGGTCAAGCCCGACCTCTCCGACGTCGACCTCACCAACGTCAAGATGGCCATGAACCCCTTCTGCGAGATCGCCGTGGAAGAGGCGGTGCGCCTGAAGGAAAAGGGCGTCGCCACCGAGGTGGTCGCCGTCACCGTCGGCCCCAAGGCCGCCCAGGAGCAGCTGCGCACCGCGCTCGCGCTGGGCGCCGACCGCGCCATTCACGTCGAGACCTACGAGCGGGTCGAGTCGCTGGGCGCCGCCAAGGCGCTGGCCAAGGTGGCCGAGGAGGAGCAGCCGGGCCTGGTGATCCTCGGCAAGCAGGCCATCGACACCGACAACAACCAGACCGGCCAGATGCTGGCGGCCCTCACCGGCCTGCCCCAGGGCACCTTCGCCTCCGAGGTGAAGGTCGAGGGGGAGAAGTTCCAGGTGACCCGCGAGGTCGACGGCGGCCTGCAGACCGTCGAGCTGAGCCTGCCCGCCATCATCACCACCGACCTGCGCCTGAACGAGCCGCGCTATGCCAAGCTGCCGGACATCATGAAGGCCAAGAAGAAGCCCCTGGACGTCAAGACCCCGGCGGATCTCGGTGTCGAGGTGGCCTCCAAGGTCAAGCTGCTCAAGGTCGAGCCGCCGGCCGAGCGCCAGGGCGGCGTCAAGGTGGGCTCCGTGGATGAGCTGGTCGACAAACTCAAGAACGAAGCCAAAGTGCTTTGATAGGAGCTGATCTCATGAGCATTCTGGTACTCGCTGAACATCACGACGGCGCCCTGGCCTGCGCCACCGCCCATGTGGTTTCCGCTGCCAAGCAGATTGTCAAAGAGAGCGGTGGCGATATCGATGTGCTGGTGGCCGGCGAAGGCGTCGCCGCCATCGCCGAGGCCGCCGCCAGGCTGGACGGCGTCTCCCGCGTGCGCGTGGCCGACCACGCCGCCTACGCCCACCTGCTGGCCGAGCCCACCGCGGCGCTGCTCAACGAGCTGGCCGGCGATTACACCCACCTGCTGGCGGCCGCCTCCACCACCGGCAAGAACGTGCTGCCCCGCGTCGCCGCCCTGAAGGACGTCGCCCAGATCTCCGAGATCATCGCGGTGGAGTCCCCGGACACCTTCAAGCGCCCGATCTACGCCGGCAACGCCATCGCCACCGTGCAGAGCGAGGACGCCCTCAAGGTGATCACCGTGCGCACCACCGGCTTCGATGCCTGCCCTGATAGAGGGACCGAGAGTGGCAGTGCCGCCGTCGAGGCGGTGGACGTCGTGGCCGACAACGCCCAGTCCACCTTCCTCAAGGAAGAGCTGGCCAAGTCCGACCGCCCCGAGCTGGGTGCCGCCCGGGTGGTGATCTCCGGTGGCCGCGGCATGGGCAACGGCGAGAACTTCAAGCTGCTCGACGGCATCGCCGACAAGCTGGGCGCGGCCATCGGTGCCTCGCGCGCCGCGGTGGACGCCGGCTTCGTGCCCAACGACATGCAGGTGGGCCAGACCGGCAAGATCGTCGCGCCTGAGCTCTACATCGCC
Organism: Halomonas sp. Ps84H-12; assembly: GCF_024124725.1. NCBI lineage: Bacteria > Pseudomonadati > Pseudomonadota > Gammaproteobacteria > Oceanospirillales > Halomonadaceae > Halomonas > Halomonas sp. Ps84H-12. The sequence goes on from NZ_JAMXSJ010000046.1 coordinate 8,600, forward strand.
GTGGGTATCTCGGGTGCCATCCAGCACCTGGCCGGCATGAAGGACTCCAAGGTGATCGTCGCCATCAACAAGGACGAGGAGGCGCCGATCTTCCAGGTGGCCGACTATGGCTTGGTCGCCGACCTCTTCCAGGCGCTGCCGGAGCTTGAGGGGCGTCTCTAACCCTCCCGCAACCCCTGATCATCATGACGCCGAGGCCAAAAGCTCTCTCGGCTTGCCGGCGGGAAGGAGTCGAACTCTGACCCGTCGGCTTTATTCTTCGACAGTGGGACTTTTCATGACATCGGTAACCGAACGCGATTCGATGGACTTCGATGTGGTCATCGTCGGCGCCGGGCCTTCGGGGCTGGCCGCGGCGTGCCGGCTGATGCAGCAGGCCAATGCCGCCGAGCAGGAGCTCAGCGTCTGCGTGGTAGAGAAGGGCTCCGAGGTGGGCGCCCATATCCTCTCCGGCGCCGTCTTCGAGCCCCGCGCCCTGGCCGAGCTCTTCCCCGACTGGGAGGAGCGCGGCGCGCCGCTGACCACCCCAGCGATCCGCGACGAGCTCTACCTGCTCAAGGATGCCGAGAAGGCCCAGAAGCTGCCCAACGCCCTGGTGCCGAAGTCCATGCATAACACCGGCGGAGACCTCACCCGCTATGTGATCAGCGCCGGCAACCTGTGCCGCTGGCTGGCCGAGCAGGCCGAGGGCCTGGGCGTGGAGATCTTCCCCGGCTTCGCCGCCCAGGAGGCGATCGTCGAGGAGGGGGTGGTCAAGGGCATCCTGATCGGCGACATGGGCGTGGGCGCCGACGGCGAGCCCAAGGACAGCTACATGCCAGGCATGGAGCTGCGCGCCAAGTACACCCTGTTCGCCGAGGGCGCCCGCGGCCATATCGGTAAGCGGCTGATCCGGGAATATGACCTCGACGCCGGCCGCGACCCCCAGCACTACGGCATCGGCCTGAAGGAGCTGTGGGACATCCCCGCCGAGCAGCACGAGCCCGGCCTGGTCCTCCACGGCTCCGGCTGGCCGCTCGACAAGTCCACCCACGGCGGCTGGTTCCTCTACCACGCCGAGAACCAGCAGGTGGTGGTGGGCCTGATCATGGACCTCTCCTACCGCAACCCCTGGCTGTCGCCCTTCGACGAGTTCCAGCGCATGAAGCACCACCCGGTGCTGGCCAAACACCTCGCGGACGGCAAGCGCATCGCCTATGGCGCCCGCGCCATCACCAAGGGCGGCCTCAACTGTCTGCCCAAGATGTCCTTCCCGGGTGGCCTCTTGATCGGCTGCGACGCCGGCACCTTGAACTTCGCCAAGATCAAGGGGCTGCACACCGCCATGAAGTCCGGCCTGGTGGCCGCCGAGGCGGTCTTCGAGGCCATCAGTGCAGGTGATGAAGGAGGGCACGAGCTAACGACCTTCAATGTCATGTGGGAGTCCAGCTGGGCCTACGCCGAGCTAAAGGGGAGTGCCAGCTTCGGCCCGGCGATCCACAAGTACGGCACCGTGGGCGGCGGCGCCTACAACTTCCTCAACCAGCTGCTCGGCGGCAAGCTGCCCAACGTCCACGACACCACGCCGGATCACGCGGCGCTCAAGCCCGCCGCCGCAATCGAGAAGATCGACTACCCCAAGCCCGACGGCAAGCTCTCCTTCGACAAGCTCTCCTCGGTGTTCCTGTCGAGCACCAACCACGAGGAGGACCAGCCCTGCCACCTGCGCCTGGCGGACCCGGAGCTTCCGATCCGCGACAACCTGCCCGAGTATGCCGAGCCCGCCCAGCGCTACTGCCCGGCCGGGGTCTACGAAGTGATCGAGGGGGACGACGTCAAGCCGCAGTTCCAGATCAACTTCCAGAACTGCGTGCACTGCAAGACCTGCGACATCAAGGACCCGGCCCAGAACATCACCTGGGTGGCGCCCGAGGGCGGCGGCGGGCCCAACTATCCCAATATGTGAACCTAAGTTTCTAATATGGAGCATGTTATGAGCGACGTATTCCTCTGCCATCCGCGGCGCAGCGCCGTGGGCCGCTTCGGCGGCACCCTTTCCAGCGTGCGCCCCGACGACCTGGCGGCCACCATCTTCAAGGCGGTGCTGGCCGAGACGCCGAATCTCGACCCTGCCGCCATCGAAGAGGTCTTCATGGGCTGCGCCAACCAGGCCGGCGAGGACAACCGCAGCGTGGCGCGCATGTCGCTGCTGCTGGCGGGCATGCCGGTATCCATCCCCGGCACCACCCTGAACCGCCTGTGCGGCTCCGGCATGGACGCGGTGGGCACCGCCTTTCGCGCCATCAAGGCCGGCGAGATGGACCTGGCGCTGGCCGGTGGCGTGGAGTCGATGTCCCGGGCCCCCTACGTGATGGGCAAGGCCGACAGCGCCTTCTCCCGGGGCCAGCAGATCGAGGACACCACCATCGGCTGGCGTTTCATCAACCCGCTGATGCAGAAAGCCTACGGCGTCGACTCGATGCCGGAGACCGCCGAGAACGTGGCCGAACAGTTCAAGATCTCCCGCGAGGACCAGGACGCCTTCGCCCTGCGCTCCCAGCAGAAGGCCGCTGCCGCCCAGGCCGCCGGCCGCTTCGCGCTGGAGATCACTGCCATCGAGATTCCGCGCCGCAAGCAGGAACCGCTGCGCTTCGACCAGGACGAGCACCTGCGTGCGACGACGCTCGAGAAGCTCGCCGGGCTACCGACGCCGTTCCGGGAAGGTGGCAGCGTCACCGCCGGCAACGCCTCCGGGGTCAACGACGGCGCCGCCGCCATGCTGGTGGCCAGTGCCGCTGCGGTGGAGCAGCACGGCCTCACCCCCATGGCGAAGATCCTCGGCATGGCCACCGCCGGCGTCGAGCCGCGCATCATGGGCATCGGCCCGATGCCCGCGGTGCAGAAGCTGCTCGCGCGCACCGGCGTGTCGCTGGACGAGATCGACGTGATCGAGCTCAACGAGGCCTTCGCCGCCCAAGCGCTCGCCTGCCTGCGCGAACTGGGGATTGCCGACGACGACCCGCGGGTCAACCCCAACGGCGGCGCCATCGCGCTGGGCCACCCGCTGGGCATGTCCGGCGCCCGCCTGCTGCTGACCGCGGCCCACGAGCTGCAGAAGAGCGGCAAGCGATACGCCCTGTGCACCATGTGTGTGGGCGTGGGTCAGGGCATTGCGACCTTGATCGAGAGGGTTTGAGGACCCGTCCTAGCATTCTGCTGGGGTCATGTGTTGTTGGCCACTACAAGCGAATGGGTCTGATGAGCTTGATCACGAAGGTGGAGCGAGCCGTAACCCCATGAATGTCAAAGCAAAAAACCTTAAGTCAGGGAAGGGGTGGGTCGGGGGTTGCGGCTAAAGTCGCATACCTGGCCTTCGGCATAGCAAAGTAGTCTACGGACTAAATGCGAATCAAAAGTCCGCATAGCGTTCATTTCAATTATGAAGGAGCAAAATATGAATAAGCTGCTCAACGCACTCTGCGTGGCAACCTGTGGCGGCGCAGTGGCGCTGACGCTGGCCGTCTCCAGCGCTCAAGCATCGGAATGGCCTACTGGTGACGTCCGCTTGGTGGTGCCCTATGGGCCCGGCGGCACTACCGACGTTCTGTCGCGACGAGTGGCGGACCTGCTGAAGGATGAGATTGGTGCGAATGTGGTAGTAGAAAATCGCCCAGGTGCTGGCTCCACGGTGGCCACCGGCCGGCTTGCCCGCGGTGGTCGCGATGCTGCTCATACTATCCTGATGGCTTCACCCGGCCACACCATTGGTGCTGCCATCTATCCCAACCTGGCCTACGACCCGGTTGAGGACTTTGTGTTTATCCAGAACATGCTGGATATCCCAAATGTCATGGTGGTTCCGGCCAACAGCCCGTACGAGAGCGTGGTGGAGTTCATCGAGGCCGCTCAAGACCAGAACATGTCATTCAGCAGTCCCGGTGTAGGTAGTTCTGTGCATATGTCTGGTGAGCTGTTCAAGACGCTGACAGGCTCGAATATGACAAACGTGCCATTTGCTGGCAGTGGCGCGGCGTTGCCGGCTCTCCTCGGTGGGGACGTTGACGTCTCCTTCGAGAACATGCCCACGGTATTCTCTCACATCCAGTCAGGTGACCTCAGGGCACTGGCTGTGACCTCCGAAGAGCGTTCGGAGTATCTCCCCGATGTGCCGACTTTGAAAGAGATCGGCGAGTATAATCTTGATCAGTTTGTCACCACTGCTTGGTTTGGTCTGATCGCTCACAGCTCCTTCCCTGACGAGGCTTTCGCCACGATGCAGGAAGCTCTCCAAAAAGTAATGGAGCGTGAGGAGTTCACCAGCTTCGTAGAGCAGCTGGGAGGGGAGAAGGGAACTGTTGCTGGCGACGATTTCAAGGCCTTTGTCGCCGATGAAGTGACCCGCTGGGATGGAGTGGCGGCGGAGGCCGGTATTCGCCAGGAGTAAGTCACTTTTCTGTCACGGCATGGTGAGGCGAGGGCACGTTGCCCTCGCCTCAGTGGTTTCCATGCGGAGTTTTTACACGTGAAAGGGTTTTTCCCGATGACGAAGTCTCACCCTTCCCACCGCATGCTGGTCAAAGATTCCTTGGATGTGGTCGCTGGAGTGCTGCTGCTGTGCTTTTCGCTGCTGCTTTTACTGTATTTGATTCCCAATCACATTGGAGAACCGCCCATTCTGCAGAATCCGATGATGTCGCCGCGCTGGCTGCCGACCATCGTCGGGTGGCTACTCGTGGTATTTTCAGCCCTCATGATTATCCAAGGGGTGCTGGTCGCTGACGATGGTGAGGAGAGCGGGCGTCGCTTCGAGCGTGGTCCATGGTTACGTTTTGCGCTGATGGTGTTGGCACTAGTGGTATATGTTGGCCTGTTCGAGATGCTGGGCGCCATCATTAGCGGAATTCTCGCCACTCTGATCCTGTTTGTCGCCCATCCTGTGCGCACCTTGCGGGTCTACAGTCTGGCCGTTGCCTTCCCGGTAGGCGTATCGCTGCTGTTTACCGAGGTCATGAACGTTCCGCTTCCGATGCTGCCGTTCTGATCCGATGGCCATCCTCAAGATCTGGTGAGATATGGATAATATTACTGAAGTACTACAGTTATTCCTTGCGACAGAGAACTTTATCGCGATAGCGGTAGGGGTGGTGGTTGGTGTCACCGTCGGCTCGATCCCTGGTCTTACCGCCACCATGGCGGTGGCCCTGGCGCTACCCTTTACATTCTCCATGGAGCCGGTGGCCGCCATCCTGTTGCTTGTGGGGATCTATAAGGGGGGCATGTATGGCGGTTCGATTACCGCGATTCTGATCCGTACGCCGGGATCGCCGGCATCGGCCTGTACGTTGCTGGATGGCTATCCGCTTGCCCAGCAGGGGAATGCGAAAAAAGCGCTAAAGATGGCGCTCTACTCCTCTGTCATTGCAGACTTTATCTCTAATATTGCGCTCATCTTCTTTGCCGCCTATCTGGCCAAGATAGCGCTCAACTTTGGTGCCCCAGAGTTTTTCTGGCTGATTTGCTTCTCACTGACCATCATTATATCGCTGGCCAGTGGCTCCATGATCAAGGGGCTGATTGCGGCCCTGCTGGGCATCCTGCTCTCATTGGTAGGGTTGGATTCAGTGTTTGGCTCTCAGCGGCTGACCTTTAATAATTATAACCTGATGGACAGTATCTCGTTCATTCCGCTGTTGATTGGGCTTTTTGCGATTCCTGAGATTATCGAATTCTACCGAAAGAAAGTGGTCCCGCACCTGCGCGCGAAGGCGAGCGGCGTCGGCGTGACAATGGCTGAGTTTAAGCGAAGCATCAAGAGCATTGTTCGTGGTAGCCTGATTGGCGTGGTGATTGGCGCTATTCCTGGGACAGGCGCTACCGCGGCAGCGTTCATCTCTTACAGTGATGCCAAGCGGCGTTCCCCCAATCGCGATAAGTTTGGGAAGGGAGAGGTGGAAGGTGTTGCCGCCTCAGAGGCGGGGAACAACGGCGTGGCTGGTGCCACCATGATTCCGCTGCTGTCGCTGGGTATTCCCGGTGACGTCATTACGGCCATTATCCTGGGTGCCTTCATGGTCCATGGCTTGACGCCGGGACCGATCCTGTTCCAGGAAAATCTCCCTCTGATCTATGCGCTGTTCCTGGGGATCATGCTGAGTTCAGTGATCTTGCTGTTCGTTGGTAACGCAGCAATTCGCTATTTTTCGCTGATTGCTGATATTCCCAAGGCGATTCTTTTTCCGATCGTGCTGATGTTCTGTGTGTATGGGGCATATGCGGTCAATAATGATACCTTCGATGTGTGGTTGATGTTGGCCTTTGGACTGCTCGGCTATGTGTTCAATCGTACCGGGATACCAGCAGCTCCCTTCTTGATTGGTTTTATCCTGGGTCCGATGTTCGAAGATAACCTGCGTCGCTCACTGCTGATTGGCTCCAACGACCTGTCGATCTTTGTGCGCGGTCCGATCACTTGGTTCTTTATTGCTCTAACGGTCGGCTCCATTTCGCTGGCCATCTATCGCCTCATTACGGCACGCAAAGAACCGAAACGAAGCGTAGATGAGTCCAGTACATGATGCCAAGGGCATAGTGCCCGTGATATTGCACCGGTCGGTGGGATCGACCGGTGCGTAAGGGAATCGAGCCGGCCACCATTTGAGGCCGGCTCTCCTGTTGCCAGGGAGGCTGATTGCCGGTGAAATTTTTTGGAAGAGATCTGGTTACAACCAAATGGACTAGTCACCTGCTTGCAGGTATTGTGGTGCTGGCAATTGCGCACATGTTGAGTGGCGCATTAATTATCGCAAGCTTGGCTCAGTTGCTGTTGGTGTTGTTTCTTTTGTTGGGATGGCCTCGATTCAGTTCGATGGCGCGCCTCTTGGTTATTGCCTGCATCCTAATGTCTCTTTTCGCCATTTGGTGGCTCCCTGCTCCTTGGGTAGTGCTGCATGAGGCGGCAGCTGGATTCGTTTTCCTCGCGGCGTTTATGACCGTACTGGCCTTATTGCGCCTCCCTGCCTATCGCTCAAAGCTAATTCATCGCTGTGGTCAGAGTCTGTTGATGCAGCCACCGACCTGGCGTTATCCGATGCTCTCGTTGGGTTCCACATTGTTTGGCATCGTGCTGAATTTTGGTGTATTGAATCTGTTCATGTCGATGATTGACAAGGCCAATACCCTCGGCGCTGCTCAGGGGAGAGTGTGGGTGCAGGAAGTGCGTCGTCGTCGCATGTTGTTAGCAACCTTGCGAGGCTTCACCCTGGCGCCGCTGGTCTCACCGTTGGGTATCGGTGTCGCAGTGGTGTTGGGCAACCTGGAGTCGCTAACTTGGGGAGAACTGTTTCCCTATGTGCTAGCATCTGCCACCGTATTGTTTTTGCTGGGATGGGGCTGCGACCAGCTTGCAGGTCCGCGTCCAAGAGCCGTTAAAACGTAAGCGTTCATTCCAAGACGTAGTTGACCTACTTCACGTCACGGAGGGGCCTTAATAACTCCGGCGAGACCTTGTATTGCTTCCTGCCATCCTCGCCCAGCACGATCACACTCTTGCGGTTGATCTTGGTGACGATCCCCAATACCGGGCCTTCCCGGCCCTCGAAGGTCACCTTCAGGCCAACCCGCAACTGACTCAGCGCCTGGAGATTTGCCTGATCCCGGAGCTCATCAATGCGTCGGCAGATATACTGATTCAGTTCCAGCAACTGGTCGATGCTCATGTCATCAATGCGCATGAACGGTGGCCTCCGGCTGTGGGTTCTGGCGATCAGGATGACATGGGTCGATCAGCGCCCGTAACGGGTTCTCGGCGAACCGGGTTTTCCAGAGTCGGGGCGTCAGGTCGCTGACTTCAAGGGCCGGGTGCTGGCTGATGCGTTGCAGCACGTCCACCAGATATGTGTACGGGGTAATATCGTGCAGCTTGCAGGTGCTGATCAGGCTCTGGATGATGCCCAGGTGTTCGGCGCCCAGCTCGGTCCAGCAGAACATCCATTTTTTCTTGCCCATTGGAATGGGGCGTAGCGCCCGCTCCAGGTGGTTGGTGTCTGGCTGCACGTCCGGGTTTTCCAGGAATACGGTCAGGCTGGCTTCCCGGCTGAGCACGTAGTTCAGGGCCTTGGTCAGCGGGTCGCTGGGCACGAGGCCGCCTTGTGCCAACTGATCCCGGCACCACTGGAAGAAGTCGCTGACCACCGGCTTCGAGTGATCCAACCGGTACTGGCGTTTCTTCTCGCCAGTTAGCCCCTGGGTTTTGATGATCTCTTCATTCCGGTACACCTTGGCGATCTGTTGCAGCGCGTCGGTGACGGTCTCCGGGTGATCTTTCTGTGCTTCGATAAAATAACGACGACCATGCACCCAACATTGGGCATGGGTGACGCTCTCCTGAGCGGCAGCGTAGCGGGCATAGGCCGCGTAGCCGTCACTGATCAGGGTGCCGCTGAACGATTCGCTGAGTACTTCTTCGATATGGGCACGCCCACGGCTGTTCGAGTAGGTGAACACCACCTCGTCGGCATCGCCGTACAGCGGCCAGAACCAGCCGGATTTCATCTTGCCTTTTTGCGGGCCTGCGCGCCCCTGGTGGCCGGCCTTGATGGGCGTTTCATCCATCGCCAGCACCCGGCTGCGCAACACGTTGTCGGTCTGGGCATCCACTACGGGGCGCAGCAGATCGATGGCCCGCTTGACCAGGTTGGTCAGGGTGCTGCGACTGACGGTGATACCGGCCTGCTGGATGCGCTGGTGTTGACGATACAGCGGCAAGTGGAACTGGAACTTGTCCACCAGCAGCCCGGCCAGCAGGCTGACGTCGGCCAGGCTGTTGTCCAGCACGTTGAACGGGGCCGGTGTGGTGATGGGCTTCTCGGTGCCCTTGCGCCGGAACACCGGGCGTTCGCACTTGAGCACCACATAACTGGAGGCCCGCTGGGCCAGCCGGAAGGTAGTCTTGCTGCCAATCACTTCGTACTGATCGGCCTCCGGCCCGGTCAGCTCTGGCGGCAGGTGCTCGATCACTTCCACCGGTACATCCGCCGTAAAGCGCAGGCCGGTGTCGTTCAGGCAGTCGTCATCGCGCTGCTTTTTGCCGGTGCCGCGCTGGTAGGCCTTGATGGTGCGCTTTTCTTCCTCGGCAGGCTGTTCCGGTAGCGGTGCGTCATCCGGTTGGAACAGGTTGTCCTGTTCCGGAATATCGTAAACCTGTTTCTCGGATTTGGGGCCGAACAGCTGCTTCTTGAACCAGTCTAACTGGTGTTTCAACTGCCGAATGGATTCCGCCTGGGCCTCCAACTGCTCGCGCTGCAACGCATTTTCCTCGGCCAGGGCCGAGTAGGAAGGTGCATTGGGTT